>NZ_JAAHIE010000179.1:0-12747 GCF_010671945.1 Moorena sp. SIO4E2 | reverse complement strand
GTAGGGAATAGGGAGTAGGGAGTAGGGAGTAGGGAGTAGGGAGTAGGGAGTAGGGAGTAGGGAGTAGGGAGTAGGGAGTAGGGAGTAGGGAGTCAAAAATTATCACAATTCATTAGTGAGAGTTGGCAGTTGTTCAGAATACTGAACTTGAAAAGAAGTCATGACTGAAACCACCGTTGATCAGATTCGATTCACTACTGCAGACCTAGATCTTTTACCAGAGGACGGTAATAGATATGAAGTTATCGATGGAGACCTGTTTGTGACCAGATCCCCCCATTGGAACCACAACAAGGTGGTGGGAAGACTATACAATGCCCTTGATTCCTGGTCTTTAAGTGATAAGGGCTATGGTGAAGCTGTCCTAGTTCCAGGGATTGTTTTTGACCAAGAAAATGCTGTTGAACCTGATGCTGTCTGGGTTTCCGACAAGAATCGCTTGCCACAGATGCTGGATGAAGCAGGCCATTTAACTGAAGCGCCAGACCTGATCATAGAGTCTTTATCATCAGGAACTCAACATGAGCGTCGTGACCGAGAGGTAAAACTGAAACTCTATTCAGTGCGGGGGGTTCGGGAATACTGGATTGTGGATTGGCGCACCACTAAACTTGAGGTTTATCGGCGACAAAATGCTAAGCTTACCCTAGTCGAGACACTGTTTCCTGGAGATATACTGCGATCGCATTTACTTCCTGGTTTTGAGGTGCAGCTCCAGATTGTATTTTTCTAAAAATAATGATGGGTTGGTAAGAATCGAACAGTAAGTAGGTGGGTTTAATGATCCGTAAAATAGCGATTGAGATTCAAAATGGTGAAAAGCTATTTAATACAGGCTTTCAGCTTCATGATCCCATTCTGAGTTTTAACGTTTATTTATGCCCACCTACATAGGGTCATCTTACCCCACTGGGACTATCGATCTCCCCCGAAAAAAATCGCTCTCCACTTTAGAGAAACTCAGATGAAGTCCCAACTGTTTTGCTAATCCCTGAACCTGGGGATCTTGTATGATCGTATAGTGGTCTCCAGGGATTGAATAGGCTTCAACCCCACCTAGAGCTAACTGTTGCCAAGCCATCATTCCTTTAGTTGTCTTCTGTGATTCTTCAGCACAGAAGAGCACAATCTTGCCAATATAAGGTTGAGGAACATACCGATGTAGAGCTTGACGATTAGCTTGAAACACTTGTAACCAGTAATACATCTGCTGGAAGTCAGCCTCTGGTGGAAAGATTGCCGCAGCTTTAGCCGCCTCGACAATCACAACCAACTGCTGGTGCTCCTCTAGGTTTCTCAACTGCTCAACAGAAACAGCCAGGGATTTACTATATAATCCTCCCAAATCTTGAGCGATCGAGGCCAATAAAGTTGCCCTGTCTTCAGGTTCGTCAGAAGGTTTTGCCATTGGCGGATAGCTATCGATCAGAGCAAGTAATGCCACTTCCTCCCCGCTATCAGTCAATTGTTGTGCCATCTCCCAGGCAATCAGACCGCCCAAAGACCAGCCGCCAAGCTGATAGGGACCTTGAGGCTGTACTTCGCGCAGGGCTGCGATATACTTAGTTGCCATCAGTTCAATGCGGTTAAGAGGCTCTTGTTCTCCGTTAAATCCTAGAGCTTGTAAGCCATAGAACCGTTGTTCCTCTCCCAGATAGCGAGCCAACGCCTCGTAACACAGAACATGACCCCCAATGGGATGAACACAGAAGAAAGGAGACTGACTGCCGAAGGGCTGAATCGGCACCACAGGAGACACCGATTGTGTCACCGTTGGTTGACTCAGAAGAGAGGCCAAATGTTCAACCGTCGGCTCCTGTAACAAAGTTGCTAAGGGAAGATGTTGACCAAACTGTTGATGAATCCGCGTCATCAACTGCATAGCCACGAAGGAAGAGCCTCCCAATTCAAAAAAGTTATCTCGGATGCTAATCGGATGAACTTTTAAAAGATCAGACCAGATTTGGGCGACTTGGTGTTCAACCTCATTTCGGGGCAAAATAGCATTCTTAATCTCCGTCACACGGGAAAAATCAGGGGAGGGCAACGATCGACGATCTACCTTTCCATTAGCCGTTAGAGGCAAAGCTGGTAGACTCATCAGAGCCGAAGGCACCATATAAGATGGCAACTTTTGCACCAGAAAGTCCCGTAAGTTAGTGGTAGTCAGCTCAGATTGATCGTAGGGAACAAAATAGCCCACTAGCTGCTTAGCCCCCTGAACATCACCAATCACCGTCACAAGGCAGGACTTGACTCCAGGATGTTGATGCAACACGGCTTCAACTTCTCCACATTCAATGCGGTAACCCTGCACCTTGACCTGAAAATCTTCTCGACCTAAAAACTCAATATTGCCATCAGGTAAATAGCGCCCTAGGTCACCTGTTCGGTACAATCGCTCACCCGAGGTAGGATGGATGATAAAACTAGCTTCAGTTTTCTGCTCATTTTTCCAGTAGCCTTTAGCTAGACCTATGCCACCAATATAAAGCTGTCCTGGCACCTCAATGGGACAAGGTTCGAGTTCGTCGTTAAGAACGTAAAACTTTTGGTTAGACAGGGGCTGACCATAGGGAATACTTTTCCAGTCAGGATTAACAGTGACTATCGGATAAAAGATTGACCAAATTGAGGCTTCTGTTGCTCCTCCCAAACTAACCACCTGTACCCCTTCCACTAAGCTTTGAAGCTGAGTGGATAAGGTCAAGGGGAGCCAATCTCCACTGAGCATCACCAACCGTAAGTAAGGAGACAAAAGAATCCCTGTGCTGACACTCATTTCCGTCCCTAACTGCATCAGAGCCGGAACCGAATTCCAAACCGTAATCTGATGCTTATTGAGAAGTTCCAGCCAGTGAGTCGGCTCTTTGAGCTGGGCTGCTTCAGGAAAAACAATGGTTCCTCCTGCGGCTAGGATGCCGAAAATATCGTAAACTGAGAGATCAAAGTTAAGAGAAGATAAGGCCAGAACCTTGTCATCTGCTGTGATCTCAAAACGCCGGTTAATATCAACTACTGTATTGACTGCACCGCGATGGTCAATCATGACCCCTTTGGGGACACCAGTGGAGCCTGAAGTGTAGATCACATAGGCGAGATCCTCCCCTTGCTGTAGAGGCTCTAAAGGTGGGGGAGCAGTAGGGGGGATTGGGTTCGTGTCTACACAAATCCGCCCCACGTCTTCTGGCCAATCCAGACTTTCATCCAACCAGGATTGAGTCAACACCAGTTGTAAATCACTTTGTGCCATCAGGTACTGACGACGCTCTAAGGGAAGTTCGGGATCGATAGGAACGTAAGCAGCACCTGCCATCAAAATAGCCAAAACCCCAACAACCTGCTCCCAGCCTTTTTCCATTACCACACCAACCAGTTGATTGGGGTGCGCTCCCCTCTGTCGCAGTTGGTATCCCAGCCAACCAGCCCGTTGATACAGATCTTGATAGGTCAGGGTTTGGGTCGGTGCAATCACCGCCACTTGCTGCGGTTCCTGGACAGCTTGGTTGATAAATAAAGTGTGTAGGAGTTCCGGCTCTACGGGAACCTCTGTATCATTGATGGCGGCTTGAAGTTGATAATGCTCGGCAGGTAATAACTGTTTGGGGGCTTCCTGCAAAGCCTGATCGCCCTCAGCCAAACAGCGGAGCAAACGAATATAGGACTTAAACATATCCTCGATCATCCCTTCAGGGAATAGCTCCGGTACATAGTCCCAGTTGAGAACCAACTCCCCTTTTCTTTCCCAGGCTTGATGGTCGATAAAGACTTGCGGCACTCTGAGTTGAGTATAAATCTGTTGCTCCCAGAGATTGGGGCAGGCAACTTCCTGACCCGTTTCCTGCTCTTGAGCAACTGTGGCACGATTGGAAACAAGGCTCACAAATGTCACCGGGATGGTCGGCCTTGGTGCCCCTCCTTGCAGTCGGTTGAGTTCTCGCACCACTTGAACACCACTGACTTGACTGTGTTCGAGATCGCTCCAGAGTTGTTGCTGTAATTTGATGGCTTTGTCTGCAAAGCTCGCACCAGAGGTAGGGTTGACCTCTAATAAAACCGTGGTGCTGAAGTTGCCCAGAATCTCATTGACTTGAGTATGTAAGGGAAGACGGTTGAGATGTAACAGGGTCAGGGTAAAGTGGGAATTTTTGCTCCAAGTTGCTAGAATCTGTGTGTAAGCTGCACACAAGGCTAAAGAAGGTGTAATCCCTTCTGCGATCGCTCTGCCCTTGAGTTGCTCCCAGAGAGTGCGGGGTAAGGTTTCACTCAGGTGAGCAAATTGGGAAGTCCTCAGTGAGTTAGGCTGTTGAGCCAGGGGTAACTCTGGTCCAGGAGGGAGTGTGGACAGACGATTCTGCCAATACTGCCAAGATTGCTGGAAGGATGGGGTGTTTTCCAAGGTTTGACGGGTTAGCACATAATCCCTAAAAGACAGTTCTAACACGGGCAACTGTTGGTCAACATTGTGATAAATTTGAACCCATTCTTTCATGAGAATCTGACAACTCAAGCCATCAATAATCAGAATGTCAAAGCTAAAGTGTAACAGACATTTTTCTTCACTAAAGCGGGAAACCAAAATATCAAACCGAGGCCACTGATCCCTAAGGCGAGAGGGGTAAGAGAGGCGATCGCGCAGGGCTTGAAGCCGACGAGAGACTTCTGGCTCTTCTAGTCCCCGCAAATCAACCATTTCAATCTCATAGTCAGGCACCTGGGCTAAAATTTGTTGCTCTCCCGTTGGCAAAATGATTGCCCGTAACATCTCGTGACGCTCGATTAAGCGTTGCCAAGCTGCCGACAGTCTTGGGAGATCCAAATTATCCCATTCGATTTCGCTATAGAAATGAGCAGGACTGCTCAACTCGACTACCCCATGGTTCCCAACCCAGTACGCCTGCTGCATTTCGGTCAAGGGAAAGGGTTGGTATCGCTCCTGAAACTGAGGCACAATTTCCGGAACGGGTTCAGTGGTCGGGGCATTGACTTGGTTGAGCCAGCCGACTAATTCATCTTTACGTTCTTTTAGGACTTCCCGTAGTTGGGGAGAAAGACTGCCCTTTGGGGCGCGAATCCGCAGTTGCTCTCCCTCAACGGACAAGTGAATGCGACGGTCAGTGAGTTCGGTTAGCAGTTCCTGTAACATCATAATGTAATTTCCTCCAGTTCTTCTTCCATAAGTGACGGGGCAGTGGTAAGGGAAGAAACCACATCAGTCAGCGCCCATTGAGTAAGTCCCCAAGCACTTAATTGGGTAATGCTGGCTCCTCCCATAATTTTCATGGTAGAAACGTCTAAATTCAGCTTTTGTTTCAGTTGATTACTCAGTTCTAACGCCATCAAAGAATCCAGGCCTAAGGTGGTTAAGGGTTGTTCTAGACCAATCTTGCTTGGTGACATTCCTAAAACCTGAGCCACTTGTTCTTTGAAACGAGACTCGATTAACCGTTGGCGCTTTTCCGGCTCAGCCGCGAGAATTTCCTGCTGCCAAGAAGACGTGGGTGCTGTGTTTTCCTCTGATAAAGGTGATGGGATAGCTTCTTTCTCCAGAAAATGAGCAAATCGTGCCCCAGTATTAATCGGGGTTAGCTGGGCTAACTGTGTCCAGTCGAGGTGAGCAATCCCAATACAGGGAGCTTGCTGTTGTAGTAAAATTCCCCAGAGGTTAAGCACTCTTTCTTGAGACAAGGGACGAATACCCATTGCTGTCAGTTGTTTAAGCCGCTCAGCAGTTGTTTCCTCAAAAGATTCCCATTGCAACATCAGTGCCGGTAAACCTTGGCTGAGACGACTGCGGACTAGGGCGGCTACAACAGGGAGCGTCACACTTTGAGATTTTTCTTCCCCTAAACCCAAAAGATTAGACCCCCGACAGGAAATAACGAAGAAATCCAAGGCTTCTTTGAGGGTGTGATGATGTAAGTGCCAAGCCCCACTCCCTCCATCTTGAGCCTGAGTTGAGTAAATCAAGCCTCGAAGGGGAAGTTTGCTTTGACACACCTGATCAAGTGTCTGTTTCACCGCCTGTTCTTGGCTAAAATTAGTTTGGGCGATCGCCACTGCAACACCTTTTTCTTTTAAAGCCTTCAAAAAAGGAGAACTTAAGGGCACCTCACGATCACTCATCAGGATGAGATGTCGGGCTCCCATGGCAGCCAGTTTCTGAGCAGCGGCAAAGTCAAATTGATCTAAATTACCAGCAATGAGGTAAGTTCCTTCCGTCTTTAAGGTACGAGGAAACTTCCTGACAAAGGGCAACCATGCGATATGTTCTCTGACAGACACCACTAGTTTGCCAATGGGTTTGTGTTGGGTTAAACAACTCAACCCATTGAGAACTTTTGAGAGGGGGAAGACGCGATGAGGTAGAGGAGACAAACATGCTGTCTTAATCCCTTCTCTGACAAGGCTCAGGAGGGTTTGGACTAAATCAGGTTGCTCTAATAAAAGTTGTTCTAGGTCTAAAGTAAAGAACGCTCGGTTGTGTCCCAGACCTTGTCGTCCCCATAAGGGATCTGTGGTACCGGTTTCTAACCAACAACCGCCAGAGGTTAACAAGGAAAACACTCTGCTAGGAAGTTCTGTGTCTAAAGCATTGAAAATAAGATCAAACCCTTCTCCCGCAGTCACTTGGGTAATTTCATCCACCAGAGTGGCTGACTGGAAATTGATCACCGATTTGCTTCCACCAAGCCGTTGCAGTAGCCCTTGTTGTTCAGAACTTTCTACCACCGAGATGATCACTGCGCCAGCGTTACGGGCGAGTTGCCATACCGCTAAGCCTAAGTCACTAGCTGCTCCTAAAATTAACAGGCGATCGCCAGCCTTGAGCCGCCCGCAGTGATCTAAGCTATAGTAAGCAGTCAAAAAGGCAAAGGAAAGAGTTGCGGCTTCTTCAAAACTCAGTTGAGGCGGTTTGGGAACAACAAAACGAGCATCGGTAGTTACATGACTGCCTAAACTTCCAGAGGCTAAAGCGATTACTTCATCACCAACGTTTAAGTCAGACACACCAGCCCCAATGGCAGTAACAATGCCAGCGCACTCAATGCCTAATCCTTGTCCCGGTAGCACCCGTTTCATCTCTCTGGTGTTAAGACCTGTGACGTGAACTTTAAGGGTCACTTCACCCTGATTAGGTACCGGGGTAGCTATAGACTGTAAAACCAAGCTATGAAACGATGGTTCAGGCGTTAAAGTTAAACGCCAAGATTCATCCTCCTTCAAGGTGATGGTTTGAGGATTCAGCGATCGCGGCAGTAATCGACGAACGTAGCGAGTTTGTCCTCGTAAAAAAATTTCATCTTCGTTATCGGGGGTGCTAATTTCTGAAATCAAAGACTCAATTTCTGCTGTAGAACTTGTCAGACTCAGATTAACTTGCCGACACCGTAGGAAGCTATTTTTGTCTTCTAAGAGTTGACCAAAACCCCACTGCGAGTCTTGTGCGAGGGAAAGAATTTTTGGTGAACTATCTACCGTTTGAACGCCACGGGTCACCCACCACAGATTCTGAAAAGGAACCTCTTTGAGAGACTTTAAGACTTCGACTAAAGCGAAAAGACTATGGTTACTCATTTCCAGAGGTGAAGTTGGGGTCTCAACAGACTGATCTAAACTCCACAGATGGACGATGCCCTGTAAGGGGGTTTGCTGATGGATTAAGGTAGAGAGGAGTTGCTGTAAGTCCTCTGGCCGTTCTCGACGAATCTGAAAGTGGGTCTGCTCGAAAGACTGGTAACTGTCTCCCAAAGTTACCCGAATTGGTGTCTCTCCAAGCTCCTTCAGCCGTTGAGCCAGTCGCTCTCCCACACCAGTGCTGTCGCTGAAAATCAGCCAGGGATTAGGGGTTGTTTGGGGGGGAGGCGATAAGGAGGGTTCATGAGTTACCGCCCCTTGCTGGGCAAAAATGACCGTGTGTAATGCATCAACTTGAGCCGTGTCCCCTAAACCAGCTGCTTCCGTAAAGCCGACCTCGGTTAACAGGGTTTGCCACTGGGATAAGGTGAGTAGGGGATAGGTGGGACGTAACTCTAAATCACAGAAGTGCCACCATCCTTTAAGTAACCCGAAGACGAGATCGACCCAACGGGGAGCCTTAGTCATCTCCAACATTAACAATAATCCCTTTTCTGTTAACAGCCCTTTGACTCGTTTGAGTACCTGACGTAAATCAGTGGTGGCATGAATAACATCGGAAGCCACAATTAAATCGAAGGAATGGGGGTCAAATCCTTGTTCAATCAGGTCTTTTTCCAGATCAAGAGCAGCTGTCTTAATAAATGGATACTCTTGAAACTTCTGAACAGCTTGAGCAGCAAACAAGGGAGAAATGTCAGTAAAGACATATTCCGTCTGATTTTTCGGGAGCATAGGCAGCACATAAGAAGTCATGCCACCGGTTCCGCCGCCAATCTCTAAAATGCGTAAGGAGCGTTCCGCTGGGAGTTGTCCCACTAGCTGGGCGATCGCCTGCTGCACCAGAAGATTGTATATCCGGAAGGTGGGGGAGTCTTGATAAAACTGCTCACCGGTTGTCACTGAACCTTCAGGAAAGACCAATTCTAGGGGCTCAATCTCGCCACGTAACACTTGCGCTAAGGATTGAGCACAACGTCCTAAGAGAGTGAGTTCAGCGGGATAGGCAGGAAATTGCTTGATCAGCCTCTGCCAAGTTGTTTGAGGAGACAGGAACTCAGGGATACGAGAAACTTGCCATTGAGCAGGACCACTTTCCCTGAGAATGCCGTCTTCTGTTAAGATGGCGAGTAAGCGACCGATTAACCGTTGATGTTGGGGCATCAGACCCAGTTGTTCTGATAAATCAGCCACCGTGAGGAACTGGTTGAGCTGCCACTGATAGCCTAGTTCCGCAAAAGCCTGAAAAATATAGGCTGTACACAGTCGATCTATCTCAGGTTCAACCAAATCATAGTACTGGATACGCTGTTGCTGTTGGGTCAAGCGGCGAGCAGTGGGTTCCAGAGCAGCCACAATCTGTTTGGGGGAGGGCAAATAATCCGCAGCTGGAGCAATGAAAGCTTGCTCAGGGCGAGGTTGTAACTTCCACTGATATTCGTAAAGTTCATCTTCATGATTTTGCGGTTGAACCTGTAAAGAGTTAAGTTGGAAACCTTCGAGTTCGGCTAAAACTCGACCAGATTCATCCATCAAGCGCACGTCACCTACAATCTGATCGAGACTTTGTTGCCTCAAAGAGGCATAACCTAAAAGCCGTCTTTGGGATATAGTTTCGTACAGTCGGATTTCCTTAATTTGAACAGCCACGTAACTCCCCTGAGAGGAAACCGCACTCAGTAGAACTTGAGCCCCGGCATCAAAGAAAATCGGATGCAGTAGATAATCCTCTTCAAGAGTGATATTTTCGGGTAATTCGATTTCTCCAAGGGCTTCCCCTTCTCCAATCCAGGCTTGGGTAATTGCCTGAAAACAAGGACCAGGGGCATAACCTTGAATGGGTTGGCGATAAAATTCCTCATGAAGCACCTGCCGAGGACATCGTTGACGAATCTCCTCCTGGTTAATTAAAGGAAGTGACCCAGAAGAGTCTAGGGACTCCAGCTGACCCACCGCGTGTAACACCCATTGCTCAGCCGTGCCCCGGGCTAAACTATAGATTTCCAAGGTGTGAGTGTGAGGCTGGAACCAGGACTGTACTCTGATTCCTTGATCCTCTGCTAAGAAAAGGGCTTGATGAAACTGGAGGACTTTAACGACTACCGATTCTCTTCCTAAGACTTCTCGAGCAGCGGCTAAGGCGGCTTCGACATAAGCTGCACTAGAATACACCACCCTCCCTTGGACTTGGTAATCGTACAGATAAGGTAAACGTTGCTGATCAATCTCTATTTCCCATAAGGGTTGAGCTGCCTCGAGTTTGGCACCGAGTAAGGGGTGAGTGGCTTGTCCTCGAAGGCATCCGTGATCAGTCAATTCTCCTAGCCGGATTTGTTGAGCGTCTTCTGATTCTTGCCAGTACACCTCTCGTTGCCAAGGATAGAGTGGTAGGGGGATGAAATGATACTCTCTGTCTTTATAGAATTGTTGCCAGTTCACCTTATACCCTTGGGTGTAAAGTTGACCGACGGTTGCCAATAGGGTTAGTTTTTCTGGGGTTTGACGGCGTAGGGATGGCAAGCAAGTTCCAGATGCTTGGGCATGATCGAGACATTCATTAATGGAATGTTTCAACACGGGGTGGGCACCAATTTCTACAAACAAATGACACTGATGCTCAATTAAGGTGGCTACGCCATCGACAAAATTCACGGGCTGACGCACATTCTGAACCCAGTAGGCTGCATCTAACGCTATGTCGTCCACTAACTTGCCAGTGACGCTTGAGACTAAAGGAATTTTTGGCGGTTGGGGGGTTAGAGATTGTAACGCCCCTTGAAGTTCTGGGGTGATTTCATCCATTAAAGGACTGTGGTAGGGAACTTCTACCTTAAGGAAGCGATGGAAAATTTCCCGTGCTTGTAAAGTTTTGGCAATGGCTTCTAAGGCGAAAGTCTCTCCAGCAAGGGTGACTGAACCCGGACTATTAATGGCTGCGATCGCAACTTCTGCTGTATATCCCTGTAAATATTCCCCAATGGCTTCTGATGACAGACCAACGGCCAACATCTTACCCCGACCCGCGAGTTTCCCTTGACAGCGACTCCGATGGACAATAACTTGTAGGGCATCTTCTAAGCTCAAAGCACCGGCCACCTGAGCGGCAGCCACTTCACCGACGCTGTGCCCGATAATCAGATCAGGTTCAATCCCCCAAGAACGCCACAGGGCAGCTAAGGCCACTTGTAAGGCAAAAATAGCCACTAGGGCAATTTCGGTTTCATGGATCCGGGACTGGGTTTCATCGGCGGTTAATTCTTCCCAGAGTGACCACTGAACCTGGGAGGACAACCCGCGATCGCACTGTTGGATCACTTCTCGAAAAACTGGTTCATCCAACAAACCTCGTCCCATGGCCCACCATTGCTGTCCCATGCCAGAAAAGACAAAAACCAGCTTAGAAGATTGATTCCTAACACAATGACCTATGGCTATCCCTGGAGCCGTTTCTTCTCTGACAAAGGCTTCTAAGCTTTCTTGTAACTGCTCACCCGAATCAAAGGTCAAAGCAAGTCGATAGTCATGATGACTGCGATGCCGACTGGCACTATAGCAGAGATTGCCGAGGCTAGACTCTGTCCATTGACCGGTGCTTAACCCAGTTAAATAGCGTTGGGCAAGATCTTGCAAGGCTTCTTGACTGCGAGCTGATAGGGGCAATAGAAATGGCGGTTTTCCTGGTTGAGACTCTGGGGTCAAGGGAGTCAAGGCCGGATCAACATTGGAAAGAACCACATGGGCATTAGTTCCCCCGGCACCAAAGGAATTGACCCCTGCCACACGCAAACCAGTGCCATTTTGTGGCCAAGATTCTAAGGTTTGTGGCACTCGCAACCGTAATTCCTCAAAGGGAATTTGAGGATTGAGTTTTTGAGAATGGAGATTGGGGGGAATCTGTCCATGTTTGATCATCAGTGCGGTTTTGATGACTCCAGCAACCCCGGCTGCCGGTTCTAAATGTCCAATATTGCTTTTTACTGAGCCAATGGTGCACTGATGACCTGGGGTGCGATTTTTGCCTAAAATGTTACCGATAGCAGTTGCTTCAATCGGATCTCCCACTGGGGTTCCTGTCCCGTGGGCTTCAACATAATGAACTTGTTCGGGCTTAATCCCTGCCCTTGTGTAAGCAGTCTCTAAGGCGGCTTCTTGAGCTTCGCCATTGGGAACCGTGATGCCTTTGGTTTTTCCGTCTTGATTGACAGCACTCCCACGAATCACGGCATAAATCGGGTCTTGATCGGCTAAGGCTTGGGTTAGGGGTTTGAGGATTATGACCCCGACTCCCTCGGCGCGAGCGTAACCATTAGCTTCTGCTGAAAAACTTTTACAGCGACCATCTGGGGAAAGAAATGACCCTTTACTGAACCCAATGCTGATCTCTGGTCGCAATATTAGATTTACCCCACCCGCCACAGCCAGGGAACACTCTCCTGTCCATAGGCTATGACAAGCCAAGTGAACCGCCACTAAGGAGGAAGAACAGGCGGTGTCAACCGCAATACTCGGTCCTCTGAGATCAAAGACGTATGAGAGTCGATTCGACGGGGAAACACTATTCCTGCCTGCGCCCGACAAGGTATGAGGACCAATAAACTCTCGTTGACTCGACTGGAATTGAATGTCTCCATAATCGTGATTGGCAACCCCGATAAACACTCCGGTATCTGTTCCCTCTAAATGTTCAGGGACTTGTCCCCCATCTTCAAACGCCTCCCAAGCTACTTCTAGGAGTAGTCGTTGTTGGGGATCAATACAATTTGCTTCCCTTGGGGAAATACCGAAAAATAGGGCATCAAATTGCTCTGCTTTTTCAATAAATCCTCCTTTTTTAGTATAAATTTTACCAACTTTTTCTTTATCTTGATGATAAAATTTATGAGCATTCCAGCGATCTGAGGGAACCTCTCTGATCGCATCAATACCATCAATAAGTAGTTGCCAAAATTCGGCTGGACTATTTGCTTGTCCAGGAAACCGGCAGCCAATACCAATAATTGCCAAGGGAGGATAAGCCAATAATTGAGAGTTTTGCTTAGAAAAATACATCCTGTTAGATTCACAAAATTGGACGTTATGTTATGTAACTTGACTTTGTAATAGGGGTAA
>NZ_JAAHIE010000178.1:7535-12761 GCF_010671945.1 Moorena sp. SIO4E2 | reverse complement strand
GCAAACTGGATAATAAACTGCTGCTTCGTAAACAATCACTTCATGGTCACCTCCATAATGTGTCTTTAAGACCTCGGTCAATATGGTTAGAGGACGAAACTGTTCCTCCGGTTTATAAAAACCGAGATTGCCAACCATGGAAATCTGCCACAAAATCAAGGGGCTAGTGGGGTCAAATTTACGCCGTCGAATCAAAAAGTCCGTTGCTTCAAAACTTTGACACCCGTTTCGACCAGGATCGACACCAAGGTCAGCAAATAAGCAATCTTCCGCAGAAATTCCAGGTAGCATCTGTGCTCTGAAGCCTTCACGATGTGCCTGTTTAATAGCTGCCTGCACTGGATTGGCAAAAACCCCAGGATGACCGTAAAACACAGCACAGACATTCAGCCCCTTACGAACTTCTGTCAATATTTTTTCGGTCATTTCTTGATAAGTCTGTCTGCGCCATTGATTGTTCCGGTTATATGGCAAAGGTTCTGCTGTGGCATTCAATTCTTTGAGCCATTTAGCGGTTACTGGGTCAGCCAAAGCATATAAAACCTTGTCCGCTTGTTCTATCCAGGCTTTCGCCCCCAAGGTCAGATGACTTACCAATTGAATCCCCGTACCAACAATTGTTAAAGAGCCAGTTTCCAAATTCAATTTACTCTTCAGCTTAGAATCGGAGTTTTTGATCATCATCAGAGTAACGGGTGCATCTCATATTTGTAAAAAAGTTGCGTAGGGTGCGTGATAAGACGGGCTCGCCCTCATTTTCTCGGTAGCCAGTTTTGGGACAGTCCGTCCCGTAACGCACCACCAGGTCAAACAGCTGGGATTTATGGAGCATTGATTGTTTTAGTTGTTTTATTAAAATTCACACTCAATTTTTTAATAAACTAAAGCATGTTTCATAGCTAGGGTGCATCTCAATGCATGCTGTTTGATCCGGTGGTGCGTTACAGGGCGGGCTGTCCCAACAAGGAGCGAAGAGGTTGAACATGAGTGCAAGCCCGCCCCTAACGCACCCTACGCACTACTATATGTTGTATATTAGTTTGAATTTTGACCTATTAAACTCATAAAACTCATATAAAATCTCATATAAAATCTCATGAAAAAACTAATAAACAAAACATTGAATCGTGAACGGAGCATTAAAAACTGATCGTAAGCATTGAGCATTGAGCATTGAGCATTGAGCATTGAGCATTGAGCATTGAGCATTGAGCATTGAGCTTATGGGTTACGTCCCAGGGTCGTTCGCACAGCGTGGCCATTCGCGTAGCGTGGCCGTTCGCGTAGCGTGGCCAAAAGGCCAAAAGGCCAAGGCCAAAGCCTGTGCCACAAAGCACCTCAAGTAGCGAATGGCTCACGGCTGACCGCTGACCGCTGACCGCTGACCGCTGACCGCTGACCGCTGACCGCTGATCAATAATGATTAGGCTACAAGACAGATGGTGCGTAAATAAACTGCTGCTCTCCCTTTTTCATAAAATACTGTCGATACAATTCACAACTTGCGATCGCTTGAGCCCCTGAAAGTTTAATCAACCCCATACTGCTTAACTTGTGAGTTAGGATGGGGTCTAAGGGCACAGGTTCAGTGGCCTTGAGAACCGTATCAAGAGCTTGTGCTAATTCCGGCTGTTTTGCCAATGTTGCCCAATGACGCTGCAAGTGATGAGCATAAATTCCAGTGGCAGTGGGAGCACTTTCTAGCAGTTGGGACAGAGTTATATCCTTGCGACTAAGATGATAGAGCGTTAAGTTTACCAGTGCCGGATGTCCCCCCAGCATTACCATTAATTGTTTAGCTTCTTCGGGACCTACCCAGTCGAGTCCGTAGCTTTGGGCTAACTGCTGCACCTCATCCTGGCTGAAGTTTTTTAACTGAACCGGCAGCCCCACATTGAACGGAGACTGGTTAAGCTCCAGGGGAACGTAAATTTCCGTGGAGTGAACCACTACCAGGCGAAGCTTTTGCCAGATGGGCAGTCTTTTCCCTTCTTCGTACCAAGAACGCAACAGAGGTAAAAAATCCTTGGCGACTTGGGGATGCTCGAAAATCTGGCTCACCTCATCCAATGCCAAGATTAGGGGAGTATCAATTAACTCAAGTAGATAGTCTTGGAAGTAGAGGGTGCAGCTAATTTTACTGCCCAGGTCTTCATCCCAATACTCGTCTAGCATCGGTTTACGCTGAAGCTGGTGAGCGATGTTGGCACACAGCCAGCGCAAAAATTGATTCAAATTGCTTAAAATTTCCTGCTCGACTTGCTCTAGGTTCAAGCTCACAGTATGGTAGCCCAGGCGGTTGCCATGGTCAAGAATCCTCAGCAGCAGAGACGTTTTGCCCATTTCTCTGGGAGCTTTAATCCTGATTAACGCTCCCGGTTTCTTGATTTCTTGATAAACTTGCTCCTCAAGGGAAGAGCGTTCTAGGTAAAAGGGAGAGTCGAGAGGGATTGAGCCACTGGGGTAGCTTGGTAGTATCTCACCGGTTTCATGGGCGGGATTGCCCGGCAGATCTTGCTTCACCAGATCTTGCTTCAAAGGGTTTGTCTCTGAGGATGTTTGGGCAGTGGCATAAGACTCCAGCAGCACCCGACAGTTTTTCTTGCTTACCCGCTGGCCAATCACCTCCGAGAGTCGCTGATACAAATCTGGAGCAACGACATTGGTCAGGTAGCCTGCACTATAACCTGCTTCGAGGGCAATTTGGTTATAAGTTCTATACTGCCAAACCCCACCCAGCATAATTACTTCTGTGGAAGTAAGGGGTCGATGTTGACTATCTTTTAGTTGACGGTCAACAATTTCCAGTATACTATTAATATTCATGTACAAGGTCACTGAAATTTATCAACAAGCACCTTTTAAGTGCTCGAGCAAACGTGACACACCGAAACTTCACCTAAAGGTTTGGCCTTACCCTTTTGAAAACTAAAAGCTATAGTGTTTATTGAATTTAAAAAACACTATTAAAACACTATTATGCATAATATGAATCAGCAAATCAGATGGGTTTACCCTGAATGAGCAACCAATTTTAGGTAAGCATTCAGCCGTCAGCCGTCAGTGGTCAGCCGTTAGTGGTCAGCCGTTAGTGGTCAGCTTATTGTATTCAAAAGCTGTTCATAAAGTAGCGTGCCCATAGCGCATAAGCTAATGGCTAATAGCTGATACGCGACACGCTGATACGCGACACGCTGATACGCGACACGCTGATAGCTTACAATTTTAGAGCTGATGACTGGGCAATGGCACCCCAGTTAACCAGCAGTGGTAGCATGTCACTTATGCAGAACATTTGTACGCTTATTTGGGTAATAGGTAATGGGTAATAGGTAATGGGTAATAGGTAATGGATAATAGGTAATAGGGGGAGCCTGTCACCTATCAATATTTGTACATTATCTATAGCTCCCGGGTTTAAGCTTGCGCTAATGGGAAATAGTACTAATGTTTCAGCAACGCCAGACCTGCTACCACCAGCAGTTAACCATAGGAGATTTAATAACTATTAATAACTAGTAATTTCCTATGATCCTCTGCAACATTTTCTCTAGCTGTTTACTAACCTCCTTTCATTTCTTATCCTGACCCTAAGCTAGAATACCATATATAATTCCCAGCTGAATATTAAATATTGTTAAGAGGTTGTCTGAGAAGTCTCATTTGCTACATCCAAGCCCCCGTTGGTCCCCCAATTTTGGGGGACTTCTACCAGCAAATTGATTCTTGTTCCCCCCAGAATTGGGGGGCTAGGGGGGCAAAATTCAGTATCAAAAAACTTGGGAGATATCCTCTAACTAGTTGTATTCCTGGGACTCCCTGACTGGGGAGGGCTATTATAGCAGAGAATAGCAGAGAATAGCAGAGAATAGCAGAGAATAGCAGAGAATAGGCAAAAAAGTGGCGTTTGCGCTTCAAAGCCAGTGATTTTGTTTGTATAAACGCGATTTAGTCATATTTTTAGAAGCGGGAAATGGGGAGATCTAGCGCTACGCGCAAGTCAGAAGTCACAAGTCAGAAGTCAAAAGTTTACTACAACAGGTTTTCAGCTTTTAGCCATTTCCTAACTTTATTGCGTAGTGCTATAGGAAGAATTCTCCCCATTTCCCGCTTCTGTTGACTCCCGACTTTCGACTGTATATAGGGTTTTTATTTGAGATGTAAACGTGTATGGTCTTTTTTGATTGGACAATAAAACTTTGAATCTCTTGGCCCTATTGCCTTTTGCCTCTTTTCTATTCGCTTTTTGAGCAATAATTTTGTTTACAACCTATATAAAAACCCTAGACATGAGTTTTTACATGAGTTTGCTCTACCGTACTTGTGGTAATGATAAAAAGTTATTTCATGGTGAAACCCTTTCTCCACAAGGTTTTCACCATGATGCCCTTAAAAATTATGTATTGTATTATACATTTTTTAACATAAACCCGATAGAGCCATGAGTTTTTACATGAGTTTTTACATGAGTTTTTACATGAGTTTTTACATGAGTTTTTTCTACCGTACTTGTGGTAAGAAGCAAAAGTTATTTCATGGTGAAACCTTTTTGGAGAAAGGCTATTACCATGAAATAATTCAAATTTATGTATTGTATTATACATTATTTTACCATAAACCCCATATAGCCATGAGTTTTTACATGAGTTTTTACATGAGTTTTTACATGAGTTTTTACATGAGTTTTATGAGATTAACAGACTATAAACTGATGTACCCTCAAATGGTGATCGGGTAATCGAGGTCAAAAATGTGGAGTACAAATCCTAAGCATTCAGCCGTCAGCCGTCAGCCATCAGCTAAAAGCTCACGCTACTTGAGGTGCCGTCAGCCGTGAGCTAAAAGCTCACGCTACTTGAGGTGCTTATTTTATTCAAAAGCGCCGATTGCGCTACGCGCACGGTACTGTTCGCCCAGGGTGGCCACAGACCCAAAGCTGATAGCTGATAGCTGAATGCTTACTACAAATCAGCCCTGGACTCCCGTGGAGAGCATACACCATTGTATTGATCAATTATGATCTCAGATATTCAATTAGAAGCCAGTTCTACTGCATTGGGCCAATCCCATCAGGTTTCAGAGAAAGAGTTTTGGCAGCAATGGCAGCAATATCAAGACTATCTCTATCATCGCTGTCTCAGGTGGATGGGTGGAAACCCTACCGATGCTGAAGATGCCCTGAGTCGGGCCATGCTCAAGGCATGGGAGAAGGTGCAAAAGTTTGGG
>NZ_JAAHIE010000178.1:0-7000 GCF_010671945.1 Moorena sp. SIO4E2 | reverse complement strand
TGCAGCACTCTGAGTCGGTTCCTGTTGCAGCTACTTCTGAGGAGAAGTTAGAGGTAAACAATGAGGCATTGCTGAGGGGCCGGATGAACATGAAACGGGCAAGATGCCCGTTCCACCAAGATGGCTGTTCCACCAAGATGGCTGTTTCACCAAGATGCCCGTTCCACCAAGATGGCTGTTCCACCAAGATGCCCGTTCCAGCAATATGGCTGTTCCACCAATATGGCTGTTTCACCAAGATGCCCGTTCCACCAAGATGGCCATTTCACCAAGATGGCTGTTCCACCAAGATGGCTGTTCCACCAAGATGCCCATTTCACCAAGATGCCCACCCCAAAAAACTATTACAATCATCCCGCATTTATGCAACGCCATAGCGGGTTTATCTTTTTTGATCACAATTTGCTCAAATTTCCATGCGGTAAAGCTTACAGGCCGACATTGCTTAATAATGGAATGATTTTAAGAGTGAGGTAGAATAGGCATCTTGCCTGTTCGGCGGGTCGCATCTGTAGAATAGGCATGTTGCTTAGGTGCCCTTGACCTATTAAGAATTAAATTCGCCACGGGTCGCACCTGTGGAATAGGCATCTTGCCGTGGCATGGGCATCTTGGTGGAACTGGCATCTTGCCGTGGAATGGGCATCTTGCCCGTTACAATCTTTGGGCGGGCAGGATGCCCACTCTACTCCTATTAATTCAAAGACTGACGCAACGCCTACAGGCCTTTTTGTCACCCCCTCAGACCTTGGGAATGGCTGACGACTGACCGCTGAACGCGCACGCGTGCGCGTAGCGCATATGCTTTCGTTGCCGTAGTGGCTCAATACTCGCGCATTGCTTTTCTTTTTTAGGGAATGCGATCGCTTTTCTTTTTTAGGGAATGCGATCGCTTTTTTTTTGAGGGGACGAAGGGATGCGATGCGCGAGCATTGAGCCGCTACGCGATCGCAGTTAGTATAGCAGTCGAAGTAAAGCTTAAGACATCTTCTGCTCCCTGCTCCGAACGCGCCCCGCGTGGCCTACGGCCTCAGTCCCTGCTCCCTTTCAACTAAAAGACTATGTCCTAAACTATACTTCCCTTGCTATAAAGTTTGAGTATGAAGGAGCGATGCGCGAGCATTGAGCCGCTACGCGATCGCTTTTCTTTTTTATGGAATGAGGGTGCGATTCGGCAAAGCCGACGCTACGCGATGAAGCGTTCGCGTAGCGTGGCCTACGGCCTCAGCTTCCGCGCTTATGCGATCGCATATTGTCCAACTAAACGGGCAAGGGGTCTCCCGTTATAATCTTTGATTTAACGGGAGGGGAATTGCCCGACGGGGTATTTTGGTTTTGAACATAACTTTTCAATTGTTCTATTGTTACTCCGCCACAGGAAGCTACAAAATACGAACCTGTCCAGAAAGCCCGTTTGTCACCGTAAAACTTCTCGAGGTGTTCTGGAAACTCCTGACGTATCAGACGACTGGTAACGGTTTTGATGTTTGCGATCAGTTTTACAGGTGCAACCTTTGGGTTTAAATCAACTAGCAGGTGAATATGGTCTGTTTCTCCGTTGAACTCAATCAAATTGCACTCCCATTTCACGCAAGTATCAGCACAGATTTGATTGAGTCTGGTCAATACCTCGTCCGTAATGGTTTTTCGTCTGTATTTAGTGACTAATACAATATGCACAGTAAGTCTATAGACAGACCTATTTTGTTTGGTATAGTTGCCTTTCATGAGATGACGATAAGTGGTAAAATAAAATCATGATACTTACATACTGCTACCGAATCAAACCAAGTCACGAACAGATAGCCATCATGGATAGATGGCTAGAACTGTTGCGCCGTCACTGGAACTATGCTCTAGGGCAAAGGCTTGATTGGCTCAACAGGACTCGTTCACCGGTTGATCGATGTAGCGTTAGTTATGAGCCGATTGGTGAAATTCCTCACCCGGTCAACTACTACACCCAGCAATCTGCTCTCAAGGAAACTAAGCGGTTGTTCCCTGAGTACAAACAAATTTACGCAGAGACGCAACAGGTTAACCTACAGCGGCTTAACAAAGCCTGGGAGAAATGGCGAAAACCAGACGCCAGTGGTAAGCGTGGCGGAAGACCTCGCTTCAAAAAGCCCGGAGATCTCCGGTCATTTGTATTCCCCAGGGTTAACAATACCAAAGCGGGAGCACACCTAGTTGACGGTGTTTTAAAACTAAGTCGAATTGGGTCAATACCTGTGGTAATGCATCGGCCATTACCTGTTAGCGAAGCTTGCCCGAAGGGCGTGGGTTTTGTACTCAAGCAATGCACTATCGTCAAAAAAGCTGATGGTTGGTATTGTTGTATTTCGATGAAAGATGATACCGTACCTGAACTGCTACCTGTAGATTCAGTCAATTCTGCCGTTGGTATTGATGTTGGCCTGGAGAAATTCTTGACGACATCTGACGGCGAAGCAGTGCCTATCCCGCAGTTTTACAGAAAAGCTCAGGACAAACTTGCTCAAGCTCAAAAAGTAATGTCGCGCCGCGTCAAGGGTTCTAAAAACTGGAAAAAAGCTAAACATAAAGTAGCTTTGATGCACCTTCATTTAAGCCGTTGCCGAAAAGAATTTCATTATCAGGTTGCTCATTGGCTGTGCAGTAAGTATGACTTAATTGCTCACGAAAATTTAAATATCAAAGGACTCGCTAGAACTAATTTAGCAAAATCAATACATGATGCGGCCTGGGGAGCATTCTTGGAAATATTGCAAGCAGTGGCGGTTAAACGCGGTTTGTTAGTTCAGGAAGTTAACCCACGTGGCACAAGTATCGAGTGTTTTAGTTGTGGTTCTAGGGTCGAAAAAACTTTAAGTGATCGCATTCATTATTGTTCTAGTTGTAAAGTTAAAATTGACCGCGACTGGAACAGTGGTATCAACATTTTAAATCGTGGACTATTGGCGGTTGGACTGCCGCTTAATGGCTGTGGTAAATCGGTACAGGATATCGTTCGCGTAGCGTCGGCATCCGCCGAGGAGCAGCAAGTCTCATTCGTGAGGTTGAGAAGCCCACATCATAATCTTTGATTTGATGTGGGAGTAGTCACAATTCAGATATTCCCCTCTGAGATCGTCTTTAGATTGAAAGGTGGAAAACAAGTCTACCTGTAACTTTAAACAATTCATTCCTTTTAAGGAGTAAATAATGTTCTCAGAAAAGTTTGAACAGTTGCTTAAAGCAATTCCAGCTACATTAGTGGCTATGGCTTTGATCATTGGTTTTACAGTTTTCACACAACCGGTCCATGCTTCGACACCACAACTACATTGTCAGAAACCCATCTTCACCAGAATCTTGAGTCAAGGAGATGTGTGGGATAGTAATCAAGATCCTAAATCCCAAGGGGCAGTGTACGGATTTCGCGCCTCAGGTTATGGTGATTATTGTACATGGCAAGCAAAGGTGAACAATTATCACGATACACTATCATTTGACGATTTGGGTGTTAGCCAATCTGTAGTTCTTTTTGAGACTCCAAATGCTCCTGCAATGGTAAGCCTTAATAATGGTTGTCGTGAACCATTGACTCTTGAGGTCTGCCCATTGTTTGAATTTTGATGTCTGCCCATTGTATTAGGGGACAAAAGTCACAGTCATTATTTCTCCATTGAGAAGTTGACAAAAGTGCGATAGCTTATCTTGTCGGGTGCGTTAACAAAGTGTAACGCACCTTTTTAATTATCAGTAATGGGATGGCTTATTGTAGGATTAATACTGCCATGGTATAATCTAAAACTAGTCGATTTTCATTCCCGGCTACATTTACCCCTGACGAGTCGGATAGCGGGTTTATGGTAACTTTGGCTGGATTTGCCAGAAGCCATTACTCAGGGAGATTCCATTGAACAAGCCAAAGCTTCAGCAGCCAACTGTTTGGAAGAAGCGATTGCTGCGAGCATTGAGCCGCTATGGGAACGCAGTTAGTAGAGTTTGAGTGGGATTGGCCGTAGGCCACGCTACGGGAACGCTACATATTAGAAGAAGGACGAAAGACTCGTTCAAAGGGTTGCTTGCGGTAGCGTCGATAGATATCAAAATCCTTATCCAAAGTAGCGATCGCCGCAATATTCAAACGTTCAGAAATTGCCACAAGAGACAAATCAGAAAAATCACCAGGCAAGTCAGCATACTGGGCGTTTAGCTCAGCGATACGGGCAAAGTCTTGCAGTAAAAGCGACTCACACTCATAGATGTTATTGGCCAGATGAGTTAGAAATTCATTCTGCACTCGCCAATCAGACCCTAGCAACCATAGCACTTCTGTAACACAACCTACGGTTGTAACTAACCGACTGGTACAACTGGTAAAAAACTCAACCACTTGACCATGATGTTGATCGGCTGAATCATAAAAAGCCACCAACAAGCCTGTATCCACCAAAATAGCGGGATGATAGCTCATACTTCTCGTTGATGGCTTGCCCGTATCCGAGAAGCAATAATCTCTCTACGAGTGTCCCGATCAGACAGATTCCCCACCGATAGCAAATGTTTAGGCATTCCTCCCATTCGTTCTAAAACCGATTTTTGGGATTGAAAATTTTGCCGATAATCCCGCAGCAATTTTTTGATCAACTCACTGCTAGTTGTTCTTTCCTGACTTAAAATTTCAACTAAATACTGTTCTGCCTCTTGATCCAGACTGACATTCAACATCACGTTTTACCCCATGGTACTGCTGCCTTGTTTCAATCTTACAACGTAAGCATTCAGCCGTCAGCGGTCAGCCTTTAGCTGATAGCTGATAGCTGATAGCTGATAGCTGATAGCTGATAGCTGATAGCTTACCTAATCGCTATCTACAAATACCGGGATAAAGTCAACCTAAATCCGGGCAATAGATTCTCACCAGATAATTCCGTGGGAAGGTTTCGCACCTCTCCTATAGCACCATCATACAGCAATCGAGAACAAGCAATCGCTTTTCAATTGAGTGTGAGAATGATACAGCGTTTGATAATTAATTGTAAAAAGCACTGCATCGCTACTTGATTACCTCTTGCCTCTTGTATGCATGCCTCTTGCCTTTCCCGAAGAGATTCTGTTCACAACTCAAATAGAAATACTATAGTGCGATGGCTCGAAGAGCCCGCCAAAGGCGATGGCATTTCAGTTTTAGACCTCTTGCAAAAATAAATATCAAATCAAAATCTATCCCTTTTGCCTATTGCCTATTGCCTATTGCCTTGTCAAAACCCACGGTTTATGAGACTTATGCAAGAGGTCTTTTCAATCCCACACCCGACGCAAATCCAACACAAAACCCGGTAACACCTCTTCCCCCGACAACTCAGCCGGATTTTCCAACACTTCCACTGCCAAACCCGGTCGATAAATTTCCACCAATCGCTGCTGTGGATCAATTAACCAGCCCAGTCTCGCCCCATTGTCGATATACTCCGTCATTTTAGCTTCCAGAGACTGAACCCGATCTGAGCTAGACCGTAACTCAACCACAAAATCCGGGCAGATATTAGCAAAGGTTCCTTTTTGTTCTGGAGTAAGTGCCTGCCAACGTTCTGCGCTCACCCAACAGGCATCGGGAGAACGAGTGGCACCATTAGGTAAAATGAAGCCAGTGGAGGAGTCAAAAGCTTTACCCGGTTCCCCTGCATTACGCCACCACAAATACAACTCTCCAGAAATACTCCAATTTAGCTTTCCAGTTTTCCAGCCTGTTGGTGGGTTCACAATTAACTCTCCAAGTGCCGTTCTTTCCAGTCTCAAGTCGCGGTTGGCTGCGGCTAGGGCTGCAAACTGTTCCTGGGTGACGTACAACCCGATTGTCCTAGGCAACTCAATCAATAGAGTTTCGGTTTCTGGACTGGCAGGTGTTTGTATCATCTTGACCTCTGTTTATAAGACTCCGTGGGAAGGAAATCTTTGTTTCAATATTCAAAAGGGAAATAGTCGAAAGGCTAACGTTGATCAAGTTTGTCAAGTCTTAAAAACTATTGATAAGTTACAGGACAGTAATGAAAGTTAATCATCAACACTACACTTATCGTATCACATGGTCACAAGAAGACGGGGAGTTTGTAGGATTGTGTGCAGAATTTCCCAGTCTATCTCACCTTGACACATCTGGTTTTGCTGCCTTACAAGGCATTACTAATTTAGTCGCAGAAGTGCTCGAAGATATGGAAGCCTCTGGAGAACCTATTCCACAACCTCTTGCCGAGAAAAAATATACCGGTCAGTCTTATGAAGATGAAAGGATGATTCAAGCTATCCTTCAAGAGCGAGAAGGTGGAGAGCGTGAGGTGGAGTCACCAGTTGGCTACGTTGATTTGTTAACTGATGATTATGTAATCGAGGTCAAACACGTTAAAGTCTGGAAGGACGGCACTAAATTGCTTCTGTATGCTCCCTACTTTCCAGGTCGAAAACCACGAGTTCATCTGTTTGGTGGCTATAGTAAGGATTTCCGAACTCTGGTAGAAAATTCCTTTGAGACGTTGGGTATTACTACAACTTGGGAGCGTGAACCCTTTTAGGGTGTCTGGACTGATAAAAGAGCGAGTAAGCTATCAGCTTATGTGCTACGCACACGCTACGCGAACAGCTATCAGCTATCAGCTATCAGCATATGCTTACGTTTATCCTACTTATGAGGTATAATAATACAGAGATTAACTAGTGAGTTATAACAATCTGGGATAAAATCTTACTCAATTGACTTTCGGCCAAAATTTATAGAAGTCTATAAAAAGTAAAATCTATTAATATGAGTAAGAAAAAAAAGAAAAAACATCCTGGGGGACATAAGTTTTATGAACCTAGCGACTACAGGCCGGTAAACTGTAAAAACGTCCCAGGAGAACGAGCTAGGAAAAAGTGTAAGAAATGGAACAAATTTGTTGCAGAAAGATCTAAGCTGAAGAAACAAGGTCTGTTTGAAGAGATGAAAAAACTAGAGGAAGAGTATCACGGAATAGACTTAACACAAGAGACGACTGTA
>NZ_JAAHIE010000177.1:0-12791 GCF_010671945.1 Moorena sp. SIO4E2 | reverse complement strand
CCTTAATCAATAAGTTTTAACCCTTTTTTGCATAACCTACCAACCATAAAGGCGAGCCTGTCTAAGGTTTCGTCTCCGGGGGAACCCCCAAGACCGCGCTGCCTCCCCAAGACCGCGCTGCATCGCTCCTAAACTCCGAAACTTAGTCATAGCTTACTTTTAGGTGCGACCCGTGGCGAATTTAATTCGCCGAACGCGCCCCGCGTCTCCTACGGAGAACGGAAAGCGCACCTTTGACTTCTGACTTCGAACCTTTCTGACTTGCGCGTAGCGCTATAAAAGGTAAAGTTTTCACATTTGAGCTTTCACATTTGAGCTTTCACATTTCACATGACAGCTTTCTTCTTTAATTCTTCACATTTGATCCTTCATGATTTGGCTCAAATGCTGTCAGTGATACTATCAAAGTTAAATGCCTTGACCCGAACTCCTGGAACTACGATGTTACCGTAGCGCTGTACTTTGCTTAGGCCATCGACTTCTTTCAACATTTGAGGCAGGCTTTGGTTAAAGCGCAGGTTTTTAATCGGGTAGGCAATCTGACCGTCTTCAATCCAGAATGTGCCATCACGGGTCATCCCTGTGACTTCTAGGGTTTTGGGATTGACATAGCGCACATACCAAGCACGATTTACCAAAATACCTCGCTCTGTCTGGGCAATCAGGTCAGCTAGACTTTGGCTAGAACCGGACATGACAATGGGAAACAATAGTCCAGTTGGATCTTTGCCTTTCTGAGCTGCCCAATAGCGGCTATAGTAAAGGATTTGGGGAATACCGTCCTTAATCACCTCGGTGTAGCGATTACTCAATCCATCCCGAAAGCAAGTGCCTAATTGGAGTAGGGGATGAGCAGGGTCGCGTTGTACCTGCACTATAGGGCTAAACATTGGCTGACCCAAGCGGTTACCAGTGGGCTTACCGGTTTGATCACTATGGGACATAAAGGAGCGTCCTTCATCCGCTGCCCGAGCATCCATATTCCAGATTACCCAAGACAGCAATTCCGCAAAGGCAGCACCATCAAATATAACTGGGTAGGTACCTGGATTCACCTTACGGGGGTGACGTGAGGCTTTAGCTCGTTCAATTAGAGCTGTTATCGATGACTTGTCTAAAATCGGTAACTGCTCTATGGCAAAGGCGGTGCTTTGACTCCAACTCGAACCATCGTCTATACGGGCTGTAACGCTACAATCTGCCTCTGTACCTTGGTCTAACGCTCGTAACCCTTGGGAGTTGCCCACAACTCGTAAAAAGGCTTGAGTACTAAGCTTACCAGACCCTTCGACTCCTGCCTGAGCAGTTAAGGTACATACTCCCTTGACCATTTCTCCCCGTTCCAAGGGGGAAAGGTTAGCTGTGGCTTGATCGAAGGCTGGGGTGCGTTGCTCATAATCCTGGGCTTCTAGTAGGGGTACCCATTCCGGATCTTCTGGGGCAATGCGAGCCAGTTGTTCAGAACGTTGGATAGTTTGGGCAATTGCCTCTGGGTCTAGTTCTGTTGTGGTAGCAGAGGCACAACGCTTACCGAAATAACTGGTAATGGTCAGTTGGCAGCGTTGGCGGCTGATATTCTGGGTAATCTGATTTTCCGAGAAGCGGCTCAGAAATTCGTCACCAAGGCTGAGACTGACGAATACCCCTTCTGCTTGGGATTGGGCAATGACTGAATCGACTAGGGATAGGGTTTGATCTTTGCGATCGCATATCGGAGCAGCAGCTAGGGTCATTTCCTGTGGGGATGGGCTTGATAAGCAGCTAATTATTCTAGTAAAAAAATATTATCCTGTAGTATACCAAAAATGTCTCAGCTTATAGGAAAAGGGTGAATGAGAAGGATACCTCTGCTAGCTACCACTATCATCAGTTTTGGTTTGACAAGTATTGCTCAAGCTCAAGGTCAAAAGATTCCTGAGTATAAAGGAACCAAGCAGTTGATGGAAGGTCCATACTCCAATAACCTGGATGCGGCTTCATACTTTCAAGTTGGCGTGAAACTGTACGGACGCCGGGACTTTCCTGGGGCAGAGCGCGCTTTTCGTAAAGCCCTTGAGTTTGACCCCTATATGGCCATGGGACGCTATTTGTTGGCGAATACCTATTTGCAGCAGGGTAAGAACCAGCTGGCATTGGAACAATACCAAATTGCTATTGCCCTTGACCCAACGTTGTCACAAGCTTATTACAACTTAGGCATTGCTTTTTACAAGGAAGGGGCACCCGATAGTGCGATCGCTGCTTATCGACAGGCGTTGTCTTTCAATCCCGAATCAGCCGATATTTACTATAACTTAGGGTTAGCTCTGGAATCTCAGGGTAATCAAGAAGAGGCGATCGAACACTACCAAGCCACCATTCGCCTAGACCCAGATTATGGCAAAGCTTACTATAACATGGGACTGATTTTAGTCGAGCAAGACCAGATTGGACCAGCAACTACTGCACTCAGACAAGCAGTTCGCACTCAACCTAAATTGGTGAAAGCACACTACCAGTTGGGACTATTACTGGTGGAGCAAGGGGAAAAGTCAGCGGCAGAGGAATCCTTTAGGGAAGCAGTTAAGGTTGACCCGAAGTTGGCCCCGGCTCAGTATCAATTAGCGGTAATTTTGTTTGAGAAAGGAGAGTTGGCGGAAGCGATTACTCGGTTTCGCTTGGTGACGGAACTGGAACCGGAAAATGTGGATGCTTACCGACAGCTAGGGGCAGCACTGACAGCGAATGGTGAGTACGCCGAAGCAGTTACCACACTCAAATTAGCTGTGCAACTGGATCCTTACCACGCCTTGACCCACTACAACCTTGGTGTTGCTCTACAACAGCAAGAACAGTATGAGGAAGCCATGGCTGAATATCAGCAAGCTCTTAGCCTGTCTCCGGCATTAGCAGAAGGTCATTACAACTTGGGTGTAGTCTTAGAAAAGTCTCAACAGCGAGAGGAAGCTCTCTCTTCTTTGGTCAAAGCTAGAGAGTTATTCGCCTTTGCAGGTAATGAGGAGAAGGTGACAGAGGTTGATGAGTACATCAAGCAGCTAGAAGCACAAGAAAAGTTGGTTGATACTCAAGAAACTCCTGAGGTAGACTCTCCTGAAATTCCACAGATGAAGTCTCCTGAGATTCTGGAGGTAGAATCCCAAGAAACTCCTAAGGTAGATTCCACTGAAACTGAACAGATGGAACCGGAAAAGTCTGAACCAGAAAGAGGGATTCCTAAGCTTTAGATGGGTAAGCGGTCAATATCGGCGTTGGAGCCAATGATAACCATAAGCATATCTTTGTACAGCAGTTGATTAGGGTCAGGGTTAATCTCAAATTCAGCATCTCCCTTGATAGCCAGGACAGTCAAGCCATAGCGCTTGCGCAATTCCAGTTCCATAATGCTTTTGCCATCAAATTTTTCTGGCACTCTGACCTCGACAATACTGTGCTTAGAGTCTAGGTCAAACCATTCCAAGATGGATGGTTTGGTGAGGGAGCGTGCTAAAGCACAACCTGCGTCATTCTCAGGAAAAACTACATGATCGGCTCCTACCCGTTTTAACAGCTTGCCATGAACTTCTGAGGAAGCTTTGGCAATGACGTAAGGAACTCCTGCTTCTTTTAAGTTGAGGGTGGTGATAATGCTTTCTTGTACATAGTTACCGATGGCAATAATTACTGTATCAAATTCTAAAATCCCGGCTTCTTTCAATGCTGAGGGTTCTTTTGAATCGAGCTGCACAGCATGGGAAGCTATTTTATTGGTTAACACTTGGGAAACTAGTTTTTCATCAATATCAGTACCCAGAACCTCATAGCCAAGTTGGTAGAGTGTGGAACAGACGGCTCGACCAAAACGCCCTAATCCAATAACGGCAAACTGTTTATTTTCTTTGGGTAGGTTACGCAAGAATGTTAAAAATGATAGATTCACGATGCCTCCTGTGACTTGCTTAGTGTATCCCTTGTAGTTTTAGTAATTTTTTACGTCTTACTTGTTTATTCTTAAGTATTAATTGCCATTTGCCATTGGCAAGCAAGTAGACCTTTTCCCTAGGATTATCCCACAAGTAAGTTTTCTTCTGGATACTGAACTGCGCTGGGACGGGGTTCTCCTAGTAGGGATGCCATGAGCAACAAAACTCCAACCCTGCCAATGTACATTGTTCCAATTAAAACTAGCTTTGCCCAGGTAGAAACGTCTGGGGTAATCCCTGTGGAAAGACCGACAGTAGCAAAGGCTGAGACGACTTCAAATAAAATCTGAATAAAATCCAGGGTTGGCTCAGCTAGTGAAATTAAAAGTGTTGATATAATTACTGTAGCGCATGACCCTACTAAGACTCCAATCGCTTTTAGAATTAGTTCAATTGGTACCTGACGCTTATATAGATAAACGTCTTCTTTTCCTTGTAAAATTGCTTGGGTAGAACTAACTAAAACTCTTACTGTTGTAGTCTTGATGCCACCACCTGTTCCCCCGGGACTGGCTCCAAAAAACATCATGGTAATGGTAATAAATAAACCTGCTGTGGTCATTTTACCAAGATCAATGGTGTTAAACCCTGCGGTTCTGGTGGTCACTGACTGAAACCAGGCTTTGATAAATTTGTCTGATAATGTTGAAGCTCCTAGAGTGTTATCATTATTAAACTCAATGAATAAAAATGCTATTGTTCCCACTATTAACAAAAAGATAGTGGTGCTAGTGACTACTTTAAAATTCAGGGAAAATTCCAGAGACTGACGTCGTCGGAGAATGCGATCGCGCAACCAAAGATAGAACTCAAAAATTACCTGTTGACCAATGCCACCGCAGATAATTAGAGCTGTGATCACTAGATTGAGGAGAAGAGATGACTGATAACTTGTCAAACTGTCTGGGAAAAGACTAAATCCGGCATTATTCCAAGCACTCACACTATGAAAAATGGCTAACCAGAATCCCTGGTATAATCCATAATCGGGAACAAACACTAGTAAAAGTAGAAAAATGCCTGTGATTTCAAAAATTATTGCTGTGGCAATGATGGAACGAATTAATGCTGCACTGTCTTGTAAACCTTGTCGATCTAAAGCTTGTTGAATGGCGATTTTCTGCTTCAATTTGAACTTGCGCCCTAGTATTAAAATGAGAAATGTGGTGGTGGTCATATAGCCCAAACCACCAATTTGAAAGAGGGCAAGCACAATCAACTGTCCCCAGAAGGAAAAATAGGAGCCAGTATCGACAACCACTAGACCAGTAACACAAACAGCAGAGGTTGAGGTGAATAGTGCCACCATCGGGTGAGTCCATGTGCCCTCACTAGCAGCAAATGGCATCATTAGCAAAATAGTTCCGATGGCAATTACGGAAAGGAATCCAAGGCAAATGGTTCGGGGAATAGTCATTGGTCATTGGTCATTGGTCATTGGTCATTTGTCTTTGTCATTGTTTATTTGTGATTTGCCATCTGTCAAGACCCTTTTCCCTTAGTAGCGGGTCACAGCCTTCTCCCGTCGAATTGGGTATGGTTTATGGAAGTGAGAACCGCTATAGTTGGTGATACGGAACGATGCTACTGGACATAATATGACATTGAGTCTTGAAAAATTGAGTCTTGAAAAACAGATTCAGGAATTTTATGATGCCTCTTCTGGCTTGTGGGAAGCAGTTTGGGGTGAACATATGCACCATGGCTATTATGGCTGGGCGGGTACTGAGAAGAAAAACCGACATCAGGCACAAATTGACTTGATTGAGGAATTGCTCTGTTGGGCTGAAGTGGAGCAAGCTAGTACTATTCTGGATGTCGGTTGTGGGATTGGTGGGAGTTCACTTTATTTAGCGCAACAGTTTGAAGCAAATGTTACTGGAATTACCTTAAGTCCAGTTCAAGCATCACGAGGGACTGAACGAGCGCAAGTGGCTGGGTTGGCAACACGGGTTCAGTTTCAGGTTGCTAATGCTTTGGATATGCCTTTTGCTGATGAAACCTTTGATTTTGTCTGGTCGATGGAGAGTGGAGAACATATGCCGGATAAGCAACAGTTTCTTCAAGAATGTTATCGGGTGCTGAAACCTGGGGGAAGGTTTTTAATGGCAACTTGGTGTCATCGTCCGATAACCTTGGCGACGGGACAATTGACAACAGATGAACAGCAGCATTTGGCTGAGATTTATCGGGTTTATTGTTTGCCTTATGTGATTTCTTTGCAGGAGTATGAGGAAATTGCTGGCAATTTGAATTTCCAAACTATTCGGACGGCGGATTGGTCAGATGCGGTTGAACCGTTTTGGGATATTGTGATTGATTCTGCTTTTGAGCCGAAAGCGCTTTTAGGGTTGCTCAATAGTAATTGGAAAATTGTGGAAGCGGCACTGTCGATGGGGTTGATGAGTCGAGGGTATCGCCGGGGCTTGATTCGTTATGGGTTGTTGTCTGGAACCAAGTGAAGGGAGCAGGTCAAAGTTGTAGAACATATGAACTATAGCAATCCGATCTGATTCGTGAAATATAGTGGCCGAATCGCTATAACCCTTGCCCAGCAAGGATTTCCTATTTTGCTGATTGAAAAAATGATTTAGTAGGATTGCTATAGGTACTATCAGAGCAAGCTAAAACCGATGAGGGGGCTATAGTTTTAGTCCAAATTTTCTGCATAAGTGACATGCTCCTATAGCTAACTGTATTTTGTAGCTTTAAATTTTAACTAGGGGTAAGTCATGAACCACTTTACTATAGTGATGGAGTTTTTGGGCGATCGCGAAAGATTCCTGAAGGAGGTTGACCAAGGGATTAGGATTGATATCAAAATTATCTCTTTATTAATTGCCAGCTCGGCATTTTTTGGGATTTATGGTGCAATTATCGGCTCGTTTAGTAGCCCTCTCCAGATTATCTCTTCAGCTATCAAATTACCGGCGCTATACTTGTTAACGCTGTTGATTTGTTTACCGACTTTATATTTTTATGAGATTAGCTCAGGCTCTAAACGTAGTTTTGGGCAGTACCTAGCTTTGCTTTTGGCGGCGACATCTGTGATTAGTGTGATGCTATTTGGCTTTGCTCCTATCACTCTCTTTTTCCGTCTCTCGATTGATGATTATACATTTTTTCAGCTCTTAAATATAGTAATATTTGGCATCACTGGGTTAATTGGTGTCAATGTGTTTTACCAATGCATGGGATTGATCACTGAGCAAGAAGCTGAAGAAAACAAATCTCGCACTAGACTTCTTAAAGCTTGGTTAGTGCTGTATGGATTTGTTGGGAGCCAATTGGGATGGACCCTCAGACCATTTTTCGGAGATCCTGGGGAACCTTTTGCCGTATTTCGCGAGCTAGAGAGTAATTTTTATCTGCATTTGTTGGAGTTAATTGGTAAAGTGCTGGGTTGGGGTTAAGGCTTACTATTGATTTGTTGATTGGTTATGGGTTGTTGTATGGTAAGCATTCAGCCGTCAGCCGTCAGCCGTCAGCCGTCAGCCTTGGCCACGCTACGCCAATGGCCACGCTACGCCAATGGCTCACGCTACTTGAGGTGCAGACTTAACTCAGATTAAATGAATGGTTTGTTTTATTCAAAAGCTGTTTCCTTAGCATGGCACAGGCTTCGATACTGGGACGTAACGGATAAGCTGATAGCTGATAGCTGATAGCTTACGTTGTATGGGAGCAAGTGAGGATTGTAACGGAAATCATTTGCTGATCCCTTGAGTTATCAAAATCAGTTGTATATGACCCAAATCTCCAAATCTGATCATTCCCATGGGGTCATCCCATGTTAATTAGCAGTTTATTTTGCGGACAGGATCTAAAATCCGGTGAAGTAATTATATAATAGTGAACTAGTTACCAATGGCAATTTGGCATGGGAAATGGTAAATCCATGGATTATTGTAGTAAACACTAGTGCTAGTAAAAACTAGTGCTATATTACTAGTTTTTATCCTAGATGGCTGAGAATCTTAGGTGGCTGTATCTTGTAGCTTGAAATTTTAATTAGGAGTAGGTCATGAACCACTTTACGATAGTGATGGAGTTTTTGCGCAATCGCCAAAGATTCCTGAAGGAGGTTGACCAAGGAATTAGGATTGATATCAAGATTATCTCTTTATTAATTGCTAGCTCGGCGTTTTTTGGGATTTATGGTGGAATTATCGGCTCGTTTAGTAACCCCCTCCAGATTATCTCTTCAGCTATCAAACTCCCGGCACTATACCTATTAACGTTGTTGATTTGTTTACCGACTTTATATTTTTATGAGATTAGCTCAGGCTCTAAACGTAGTTTTGGGCAGTACCTAGCTTTGCTTTTGGCGGCGACATCTGTGATTAGTGTGATGCTATTTGGCTTTGCTCCTATCACTCTCTTTTTCCGTCTCTCGATTGATGATTATACATTTTTTCAGCTCTTAAATATAGTAATATTTGGCATCACTGGGTTAATTGGTGTCAATGTGTTTTACCAATGCATGGGATTGATCACTGAGCAAGAAGCTGAAGAAAACAAATCTCGCACTAGACTTCTTAAAGCTTGGTTAGTGCTGTATGGATTTGTTGGGAGCCAATTGGGATGGACCCTCAGACCATTTTTCGGAGATCCTGGGGAACCTTTTGCCGTATTTCGCGAGCTAGAGAGTAATTTTTATCTGCATTTGTTGGAGTTAATTGGTAAAGTGCTGGGTTGGGGTTAAGGCTTACTATTGATTTGTTGATTGGTTATGGGTTGTTGTATGGTAAGCATTCAGCCGTCAGCCGTCAGCCGTCAGCCGTCAGCCTTGGCCACGCTACGCCAATGGCCACGCTACGCCAATGGCTCACGCTACTTGAGGTGCAGACTTAACTCAGATTAAATGAATGGTTTGTTTTATTCAAAAGCTGTTTCCTTAGCATGGCACAGGCTTCGATACTGGGACGTAACGGATAAGCTGATAGCTGATAGCTGATAGCTTACGTTGTATGGGAGCAAGTGAGGATTGTAACGGAAATCATTTGCTGATCCCTTGAGTTATCAAAATCAGTTGTATATGACCCAAATCTCCAAATCTGATCATTCCCATGGGGTCATCCCATGTTAATTAGCAGTTTATTTTGCGGACAGGATCTAAAATCCGGTGAAGTAATTATATAATAGTGAACTAGTTACCAATGGCAATTTGGCATGGGAAATGGTAAATCCATGGATTATTGTAGTAAACACTAGTGCTAGTAAAAACTAGTGCTATATTACTAGTTTTTATCCTAGATGGCTGAGAATCTTAGGTGGCTGTATCTTGTAGCTTGAAATTTTAATTAGGAGTAGGTCATGAACCACTTTACTATAGTGATGGAGTTTTTGGGCGATCGCCAAAGATTCCTGAAAGAGGTTGACCAAGGGATTAGGATTGATATCAAGATTATCTCTTTATTGATTGCTAGCTCGGCATTTTTTGGGATTTATGGTGCAATTATCGGCTCGTTTAGTGGCCCCCTCCAAATTATCTCTTCAGCTATCAAACTCCCAGCCCTATACCTCTTAACGCTGTTGATTTGTTTACCGACTTTATATTTTTATGAGATTAGCTCAGGCTCTAAACGTAGTTTTGGGCAGTACCTAGCTTTGCTCTTGGCGGCGACATCTGTGATTAGTGTGATGCTATTTGGCTTTGCTCCTATCACTCTTTTTTTCCGTCTCTCGATTAATGATTATAAATTTTTTATGCTCTTAAATATAGTAATATTTGGCATCACTGGGTTAATTGGTGTCAATGTGTTTTACCAATGTATGCAATTTATCACTGAGCAAGAAGCTGAAGAAAAAAAATCTCCCACAAGGATTATTAAACCTTGGTTAGTGCTGTATGGATTTGTTGGGAGCCAATTGGGATGGACCCTCAGACCATTTTTTGGAGCTCCTGGAGAACCTTTTGCCCTATTTCGCGAGCTAGAGAGTAATTTTTATATGCAACTGTTGAAGTTAATTAGTACAATGCTGGGTTGGGGTTAAGGCTTACTATGGATTTGCTGTTTTGAAGCCACACTTGTGGCAGCTATAGCGCTGCGCGCAGCGCTATTTCTTATATCGATAACGGATGGGATTGCTTGGGTGGAAGTAAGAGTAATTGATTTATTCGCGGTGTGGTTTTAACTACTGGTGGGTGATTGGGATTGGTTCAAGATATCAGAAAATGGTGTAACAGGAGCGAGATGATATGTCATCAAATTTAGGTAATTTACAGATTACGTCAGAAGATATCAGAAACCTGGTAGATCTGAATTTTGCTAAGCTTGTGGCTATTGATTTTTGTCGGGGGTTTATCTTTAAGAAGCCTAAGCATATGTTATCGGTTCTGTTAACTGAGATATTTATATTGGGTCTGAGTTTAATTTTATTTTTGCCTCCAATCCTGATTTTTATGAAAAATTCTGGCAATTTGTCTGAAGACCAGGCTGAACTGGGCTATTTATTTACTATATTGGTGGGATTGTTTGTGTTAGGGATAGTGATTGGGAATGTATATCTTTATAAACAAGGAAAGCGAATTAAGTCTTTGGTTAGGTTAATGGATCAGGTTGATAACTATAATGGTGTGATTAAAGCCATTGAGTTAGCGGAACGCATAGAGGCTATTGAGGGTTCAAGTAAGGAGTTTAAACAATCTGAAAGCCGGAGAAAAGTTATTGAATCTCTAGCTATTACTAAACAAAGTTTAGTGAATGCTTTAAAAGTAGAAAATTTAATCAGAAGTCATAATAATTTAATTGACAGTCGTCAGGTATTGTTAAGCAATCTTGACGATAATTTGGCTACTTTGATGGCTTTTGATCTGAGTGATGAAACTGGTGAGTATGGTCGCTTACTTAATCAGTCTCTTCAGATTGGGATGAGTGTACATAAGGAGGTGATAAATTTACGAGGTAAGCGGTAGTTAGTTGTTCGCGATCGCGTGGCCGAAAGGCCAAGGTTGTCTGTCAGAATGCAGAATTAAGAATGCAGAAGGCAGAATGTAGAATGTAGAATGTAGAATGTAGAATGTAGAATGTAGAATGTAGAATGTAGAATGTAGAATGTAGAATGTAGAATGCAGAATTACAAATTCTTAATTCTTAATTCTTAATTCTTAATTCTTAATTCTTAATTCTTAATTCTTAATTCTTAATTCAAAAATAAGGTAAGCTGATACCTAATCCCTATTAGATAACCATTTTTCTTTGATGCGTTGGATTTGTGCTTGAAAGAGGGCTGCTTTTTCGGGATTGACCATGGCGATGAAGTTGGCATAGCCTTGAATGGCTGCGATTACATTACTGGAGTTTCCCCAGTGTTTGCTATCTGGACCGTCTTTTTCGATTTGATAGAGGGTGGCACGGAAGCGTTTTAATTGTTTTCTAGAAATATTGAGATGGTCGTTGACTACAATTCCTGTTACTTCTTGCTGCTGGGATTTCCGTAGGATTCGGGTCTTTTGTTGATTGATAGTAAACCCTTCGTGAGCTACTACGGAGCTGGTGCGTTTTAGGAGTTTACCGATAAAGCGGAGGCTATTACCGGAGGCGGAAAAGGTGAGATCATCGGCATAGCGGGTGTAAATAAAGCCTAAGTCTGTGGCTAGTTTGGTTAGTCGGTGGTCTAAACGACGGCACAATATGTTGGTAATGGCTGGTGAAGCGGGGGAGCCTTGGGGGAGGTGGCGATCGCTTGTGGCTACGTAGTAGGTTTTGCTATCTAGTTCGACTTCTTCGATGTCCGCTTCTGTACAGAGTAATCCAAATACTGTTGCTGCTGCTTCTGAATAACCGAATGACCGGAAAAGTCCTTTGACTCGTGGGTAGGAAATGGATGGGAAGAAGTTTTTGAGGTCAATGTTGATAATGACATCAGCACCAACATGAGGCTGGGCGTTGGTTACTATGGAGCGATCGCGTCGAAAGCCGTGAGCTGCATTGTCTAGTTCTAGTTTTTCTAGTATGTTGCTGAGAATCCAGTGTTGTGCTTGTTTTAGTTTTGGTTTGGGTGCGGAAATTAATCGCTCTCCACCGGTTTTTTTGGGAATCTTGAAACGAATGTAGTGAGATATGGTAGCGGTTTTGCGATTAAATGCGAGAAACCGTAGCTGTCCTAGGGTAATCCCCATGGCTTGAGCAATTTGTTGGGGTGTGCTAAGCAGGGGTAATTTATAGGTTTCTAATCGTATGCGATCGCTTTCGGTATGGTTTAGACCTGGGGATACTTGCTCACCGAGATAGAGTATTTCCTGTTCCTGGCGTATAGCCCACGCTTCGGCACGTTCGAGCCGTTGTTGTTCCCGTCGTTGTTTGGTTTCCTGACGCTTAAGCCTAGACTGGGCTAACCGTTCTTTTAGCAACCGCTTACGCAGTGCTTGTTCGTTTTGTAGTTTCTTACTTTCTTGGCGCAGTTGGGCTAGTTCTCGCTGGAGTTCTCCCCGCCGTCGAATTTCATCAGCTGGATCTTCTGGCATCTCACCTTGTGCTGGCCAAAATCCGTAGCGAATCATTTCTTCGAGGACGAATTCTTCTTTACCTATTTGGCGGATGCGATCGTAGAGTTCCTGACGGGTACGGGGTTGGTCTGACATGGGAACTATTTTTTAGTTTTTAGGTTGGTTGTTCGCGTAGCGTGGCCGTTCGCGTAGCGTGGCCAAAAGGCCAAAAGGCCAAGGTTGTTTGTTATAGCGCTATGGGCAGGGAATAGGGAACAGCGGATCACCGGAACAAAGAAGAGGCAAGAGGCAAGAGGCAAGAGATAAAAAATCCTCTGTACCTGATTAGGCTATAAACCGCTATACATTTTTTCCCATTGTCTTGATGAAGTCGCTGATGG
>NZ_JAAHIE010000176.1:0-12931 GCF_010671945.1 Moorena sp. SIO4E2 | reverse complement strand
GACCCAAGGCCGGGGAACCCGGCCTTGGGTCGCGCCTTCAGGTCGCACCGCAAATCTTTGATTGGTTTGCAGGGAATTGACATGGTGAGCATTGACTACTGCCTGAAAAGATGAAAAAATAAAGGCTGTGAGCAGGAGGTTTATAGATGCTGTTAAAGTCAACCACTCGTCATGTCCGAATCTATACAGCAGAGGTAAAAAACAACGAACTAGTCGGGAGTGATAACGTTCTCACCTTAGACATTGACCCCGATAACGAATTCAATTGGAATGAAGACGCTCTACAGCAGGTTTACCGGAAGTTCGATGAGTTGGTTGAATCCTACAGCGGATTTGATTTAACCGAATACAACCTCCGTCGTATCGGTTCTGACCTAGAACACCTTGTGCGATCGCTTTTGCAAAATGGACAAATTAGCTACAATACGGAAAGCCGAGTGATTAATTACAGTATGGGATTGCCCCAAGTAGAACCTGAGAATTAGGCAGTAGGAGATAGGCTGACAAGCTACTTTCAAACCAAGTCACGACGGGAGCGAATAACTCAAGCGCCTGTCTGCCTTCATCCCCGGCCAAACTGTAGCTGGTTTACCAAAAAAATTGGGTTTAAAGCCCCGTCCTTATAGGAGACGAAACCTTAGATAGTGGAGCCTTATTACAAAAGACCGTTACCTTTTACGCATAACCTGCCGACTATAAAGGCTCCACTATCTTACGGTAACTTCAACGGACGGCTTTTTTTAGATATGCCTTGACAGTTTTCGTCTAGCACGTTAAGATAAATAAAAACATAATAAAAAAAACGATTAGTACTTTAGATAAACATAATCTTAAAATAAGTAGACAATGTAAAAAACCTGTTTTGAGATAATCATGTTGCATAATCAAATCTAGCGATTTGGAAGTCTATGAAAATCAAGATTAAAAAACATTGTTTGTCTAAATTTATTAAATAATTTAGGTACGGTGGGGTTAGAAGTTACCGTAATCAGAGGGTCGCCTTTAAGGGTTACAGGCTATGCATAAAAGAGGTGCGACCCGTGGCGAATTTAATTCGCCGACGGAAAGCGCACCTTTGGTTAAAACTTTTTTATTAAGGCGACCCTCTGATCAGGTTTCGTCTCCGGCACACCGAAACCTAGGTCATAGACTAAATACGCTTGGGTCGAGGAGACCTCTATTTTTCCTGGCTCCGGCCTGGTTAAACAAGTCACCTCGTTGTTCGCGTAGCGTGGCCAAAGGCCAAGCAAGAATCCCCGTCCTTCCAGGGCGGGGAGTGTCAATTGACGTTCTCATGCTTTTAATCAATCCCTTGCTTAGTGCAAAGAAGTAAGTCGTGGTAGCTTAAAAGACTAATCTTGTCTACAGAAAAAAAATTTAATCCTTGGAGTTATAAGCCTTGGTGGTGCCAACCCTGGTCAATCCTATTGACCGGAGGGGGCATCATCTTGAGTATCTGGGTAGTTTTCAAAACCCTCTGGATAACACTACTCGTTGCTATGCCAATTCTGCTTTGGTGGACGTACTTTTTGCTGATCTGGCCTGAGCTAATCAAGATTAGTGCTATGAGTGAGGGGAACCGGTCAATATTGCGCAATGATTAATACATAAAATTAATACATAAAACTTAATGGTTACCTTCCCCATAGACCATAGGGTAATCATTGCTGCCTAGAATGTTTCAGGGGAATTCATTCACTATTGACGTAAATCATTAACCAGCCCTTAAGTCAAGCGCTACAATCTGTAATCAATGGGCTGATTTTGGCACTTCCTTTGTTGGCACATAACTCCTTCAAAGAAAGCTGTGCTAATGTTAACCCGGTTCCATCAGGCTATCTTTAGCAGCAAAGAGTTTCATGGACAATCCGGCGGCAACGCTCCACTGCCCAAACCATCAATGTCAGGCTCCCAATCCCCAGACCAACAAGTTCTGCCAAAAATGTCGTACGCCGCTGCTCAGACGATACTTGTGGGCTATTGGGTCAGGCATAAAAGCCGCTCAACCGGGAGAAGTTATTGCTAAGCGCTACCTCCTGATTCATTCTCGTGTTCTTTTAGATACTCAACCAGCGGTACCGCCAGAGACCCCACTAGAGATTCCTCAAACCATAACCCCATACTTGAGACTGGTTTCCTATGGATTACACCTGCCTCAAGTGTATGGTCTGCTAACACCTCAGCCAAGGCATAACAAAGAGATTTGGTTACTCGAAGGAGTACCAATTCAGGCAACAGGGAACATTAATACTCAAGGACAACTGTCACCAGAACTCACTAGCGTCTGGAAAGATGCCTCACCAGTACGCCAACTCAACTGGCTGCAGCAATGGGCTTCACTGTGGCAACCTTTGAGCCGAGAAGGGGTAGCGTCTAGCTTACTGAAATCCGACCTGGTGCGGGTGGAAGGAGCCTTGCTAAGGTTGTTGGAATTGCAGCCTGATCAAACGCCAGCACCAACCTTAAAACAGCTGGGTCAGCTGTGGTCACAACTGCTTGAGGGGGCTTCCCCTGTTATTAGTGAGTTTTGCCAACAACTCTGTTCCCAGCTTACAAAAGGACAGATACAGACATCAGAGCAGCTGTTAGCATTACTGGCGAAAGGGTTGTTTGAATGCCGGTCATGGCAATCGAGAACCTATAAGACTCTCACTCGTACCGATACCGGTCCCGGTCGTAGCCACAATGAAGACGCTTGCTACCCTCCTAGTGGTAAGCTAATTAGCTCTTCAAGAGGTAAGGAAGCTTTGGCAATGGTTTGCGATGGCATTGGTGGACAAGCAGGTGGTGAAATTGCCTCCCAACTGGCGATTGACACTCTCCGACAACAGCTCAAACAACTGCCAGCTAAACTGAAGGTGTGGCACCCAACCACTCTAACCCTGGAATTGGAAAAAGCTGTCTGTGCTGCCAATGACTCCATTAGCCAACGCAATGATCATGAGAACCGATTTGATCGGCAGCGTATGGGAACAACCTTGGTCATGGCTAGAACCCATGCCCATGAAATATACATTACCCATGTCGGGGATAGCAGAATCTATTGGGTGAGTCGCCATGGTTGTCACCAAGTTACTCTAGATGATGATTTAGCGTCTCGAGAAGTGCGGCTTGGATATACCCTTTACCGACATGCTCTACAACAACCAACATCTGGTGCGCTAGTGCAAGCTTTAGGGATGGGTTCATCAACCACACTGCACCCGACTGTACAGCGCTTGGTGTTGGATGAAGATTGTTTGTTTCTGCTGTGTTCTGATGGTCTTAGTGACAATGACCGAGTCGAGCAGTACTGGGAAACTGAAATACTGCCTATTCTCGACGGTCAAATTGATTTGAAGAAAGCAGCAGAACGAATCATTGAGCTTGCTAATACCAAAAACGGGCACGACAATGTCACGGTGGCGTTGATTTACTGTCAAGTCACACCAAGCCAGCCTTCCTTGCCAATCCAACTATCACCGCCACGGATAGAATCCCTTCCCACTCTCGAGACCAACAAGACTCTAATGTTAAACGTTAAGAGTGATCAGCAACCCGCTTCTACTGATGAACAAAAAACAGCGTTGCTCACACTTAACCTCATGGAAGAGGGGGACGCCTCTGGTGACCAAAATCCTAATTATTCAGCTTCAACCTTTCCTGAGAAGACTGGGAGACTTTTGTTGGGCATATTCGTGCTGTTGGTGTTAGGGGGGGTAGTCGTTTATCTGTTGAGTCCAGTGTTGAGTCCAAAGGCGAGTGGACAGATAAATCGCTTCCTGAGTGGGGTTTTTAGTCTCGGTAAGGGGCAACAAATAACCCGTTCTAAAACCCCTACACAGATTCCAGTAACTAAAGCTCCTCCAGAACAAACCCCTGACTCCGGGACCGACCCTAAGCCAGCTGCCTTAATTAAAAACCAAGATATTATTAGAACAGTGGGTCCTGTACAACTTTTGGTTAAACCTGAAAAGCAATCAATCCTTGGGAGATTTACTGCTGGTAGTGTTTTGCAGGTGATTGCCAGAAAAAGGTATCCTCAGGAAGAGACTTGGTGGATTAGATTAAGAGTTTGCTCACCTGGAACCAACAAAACTGATATTCCATCGGATATTCCATCGGATCAAATGGCTAGCCCTCCCAAAGTTGGCTCATCCTCAGTACCGTTAAACTCTAAGCAGACTAAACCCTCTGCTACCTTGGTGTCACAGGGACAGGAAGGGTGGATAAGAGAAAAGGATATTTTACCTATGATGGATCGTAATTTTACACCAACCTCTTCCCAAACGAGTCAATGTCAGAAAAAGACGCCTCCGTCTAGTTCCCCTAGACCTACTCAATCTCCCTAAGTCTCCAGAAAGTAGTGATTAGCTTATCGCTTTTAAGTTAATGCTCACCAAAGCTTTCTGACTAACCACTCAACTCCTCAACTAAGAACTGGAAACTAATGATGTCCTACTAATGACCAATGCCTCATTATTGATAGCGCCAATACCACCCAAGACTCGATAGAGTGATCAAAACATCGGTATATTCCCTATAATGATGAACCTTTAATGTCTGGTATCGAAAATCCTTGCCTCAGTTTAGCGATCGCTCGTCTATCTGCCGCTGGCAGAGAAAACTTGGCTATCTGGGTGCTGAAAGCTCCTTACCCAGGGGGAATGGTTCATCATGATTCTACTTGGTCTGAATACATGACTCAGTCCTGGCTGGCTTGGCAGGAAATGTTTTCCCCATTTTCAAACCATGTGCCGATTAGTGGTCATCACAACCAGTATCCCACCACTTTGCCCTCAGAGAATCAAAACGGTGCTAAAGGTCCGGAGATTAGCTACAGTGGTCGTTTGATGCAAGGTTTGGGCATTGACCTCTGGCAGTGGCTGTTTCAAGGCTCAATTCGCAATGCCCTCGAACGAAGTCAAGGCATTGCCTTGGGACAAAATAAACCCCTTCGCCTGCGCTTGGAAGTCCGCGCTCCAGATTTCATTCCCCTCCCCTGGGAAATTATGCAACCCATGGCGGGTAAACAGGCAATTTCCCTTTCTCAGCAAATCCTGTTTAGCCGCACAACTAGTGATGTAGACGCCCTCGAACCCCTGCGCTCCCACCAGGCTCTCAATATTTTGTTAGTTCTAGGAGAGAAGGTTCAAAAATTAAATGGTTCGACTACCAATTTGGATCTCGAAAAAGAAGCGGCTACCTTGGTAAATGCCCTTCAAGCTGGTAGAGCCGCTCAAACTTCTAGGAACCAATCGGTTCCACCAGTTACCTGCAACGTCTCAAAACTCATACAACCGACACCAGCTGAACTGATTAAAGCACTGGAAACCGGTGCCTATAACATCCTATTCTATGCTGGTCATGGTGAAAGCGCACCAGACGGAGGTTTGCTATTTTTACGCTCGGATGCGAAAATTAGTGGTACGGAATTGGCTCAGGTTCTGGTCCGCACCCAGGTTGCCTTAGCTGTATTCAATGCCTGTTGGAGTGCCAAACCTGACCAAGTGAATTCCCAAACCATTCCCCGTAGTAGTTTAGCTGAGGTGCTCATTCACCACGGTGTTCCAGCAGTTTTGGGGATGCGGGACTCCATTGCTGACCAAGAAGCCGTGAGTTTTATTAAAGCATTCGCCCAAGCCTTGGCGGAGCGGATGCCCATAGACCATGCTGTAGCTGTAGCGAGACAGCACCTGTTGACCCTTTACAAGTTTAACCAACCAGCCTGGACCTTGCCTATCCTTTATATGCATCCTCAGTTTGAAGGGGAGTTAATCCAACCGGTGGGAGAAGGAATTACAGAACTGCCCACCATCACCTCAAGCTGGGTTGAAAGTCCGCCCCCAACGGCATCTTTGCGTTCAATTGGAAAAACCGATCATGTCTGGCCGATTCGAGGTGGATTGATGCGAGTGGGACGCCTACAATCTCACAACGATTTGGTGATTCCCGAAGTTTGTGTTAGTAAGCAACATGCTGAAATTATCTGCCGTGATGCTTTCACTGACCAAGGCTCGGATCCAACTTACTTCTTGAGGGATTTTTCTCGTAATGGGACGAGAATATTAATCGATAATGGTTGGAAAACTGTTCATCATCAGGAAGTTAAGCTAAGGTCTGGTATTCAGCTTAAGTTTGGTGGTCCTCGTGGTCAGATCTTTGAGTTTATTATTGACTCCCCAGAATCTTGAGTCGGACTATCCTCCTGCCGAGGATAAAGTGCAGCTTATGCTGTTAACTATGCTGTTACCAATGGAAGTTTCACAAGGATACTGGTTAGAGTCAAATGGCAACTAGTGGCTGTCTACCTAAAGTCTTCTCTAAATAGCTAACTAATATCACACATAAGTTTAGTTGGAAAGTGCTGTTGCCATGGCAATTAAACACGCGCTGAGAAGTTCAGATTATTTTTTCAGCTGTTGCGGAACTTCCTCAAAAATTGATGTAGCTATTTTATGTCAGGTTTCATCTACTAACCCAAACAGGAGGGGCATTATGAACAGCCAAGCTATTCAATATCAAGAACATCAACAATCAGATTTTGAGGATACTTCGGTTCAAATCCAAGAAGAACTACTAGAATTACTATTACAGCCAGAAGAGGAGTTTTATCCTTGGGATCCAACTCATCCAGAAGCAGAAGCTTATTTTGCTGAGCTAGAAGGAGGTTTTTCCCTCGACGAAATCCAAGATCATCAGGAAATTGCTCAGGCTTCTGTTGCCTTTTTTGAGCGACTAAATCAGTGTTGGGAATTACCGCTCGAATCCACCATCGAATCCACCATCGAATCCACCATCGAATCCACCATTGACTCGTTGAAGGCAGCTTTAGCTAACGGATGTGCTTCTTGCATGCCTACCGAATGGCTAGAAGCGATCGCTTCTAGAGCCCAAGAGGTTGTTGACAAGAACTTGTCCTTAGCAGAGCAACTTGTGCTTTGTGTCAAGCCATTGTTACAAAACTGGACAGAAGACGATCTATTGGTTTTAGCTCGTCCGTGGGCTTACGCCATGCGCAGTAGCTCAGACTCCATGAATGTCAGCCCTTCAGTTAAATCTGAACAGTGGCACTCTTTGTCTTCTATCCAACAAGTCCGCCTAAGCCTAGAAGTAGCCCATTCGGCTCTGATCGAACTAAACAATCACACTAGTAACTAATCATCTCACTAATCATCTCACTAATCATCGTAATTAATTAGTATCGTAATTAGTTATTAGCGTAATTAGTGATTAGTCATTACCACCAAGCTGGGTTTGAACCGAAAAACCGTTTTCTGGTTCTGTCTTTGCCTACATTAATTATAATCCGGACATGATAGTTATCCCAAGTTGCATTGATATGTAGCACCATTACCTCCCATCTGCTCATGTGTGGTTTCTACCATCTACCTAATCCAGAATGCACTTTTATAGCGGTTTTCAGGTTTTTATTCCGATGGAATACAGCCGGTGATTGCACTCGGAATTTACCAGAGACTAACGTGTATTCTACTGAGCTGGAAACCGCTATAAATTTTTAATCTACTCAAAGGTAGTGCAACGTTTTAATTACATCAATATATTGCTTATTGCAATCAATAAACTAAAAAAAAATCTGACATTGACACAATACTACAGGGAGCTGGGTAACAGTGGTAGTAATAGCGTGACAAAATAATACACCAAAGGGGCAGTGAACACATAGCTGTCTGTTCGGTCTAAAATGCCACCATGACCAGGAATTAATTGCCCGGAATCCTTTACACCAGCATCCCGTTTCATTAAGGACTCAGTTAAGTCTCCTAAGAGGCTAGCTACACCAATCATTACTCCGAACATCGTGCCACTCAACTGCCAGCACGGCCAATTCAGATACCAAGCTCCTGCGATTCCTACAGCAATACTACTGACAAGGCCAAATATAGCGCCTTCCACAGTTTTTTTAGGACTGATCATAGAAAGGCGAGTGCGACCAAAAAATTTGCCGAAGGTGTAAGCTCCGATATCTGCTGCCCAAATACAGCTGAATGCTAGGAGAGTTGTACTTAACCCAGCAGGTATGTGACTTAGATTAATCGAAAAATTAGACCAGTATTCACTCCCGGGTAGGTTCGTAGCAGCGACTGTAGCATCTCTAGCTAGGGAGGAGGTTTCAGTTAAACCCACTCGCAGACGGACCCAATAGCCGGGCAGATAACCACCATAGAGTAAACCCAATATGGAAGCCCCAATATCCGCAATGGTTGCTATCTTGGGTTGGAAGAGTAAGTAAAAACAAATAAATGTTCCAGCAATGGGAAACACCGCATCAGCCAGGGTTGGTGAAATGGTAGCTGTAATTAGTAGTAGCTGAGACACAAACATGGTGCTTTTGGTTGCTGGCACCATGCCTTTTGCTTTGACTAGTTGAAAAAGTTCTAACTGACCTAAATAGACAATGACACAGAAGCCGATGGTAAAATACCATCCCCCAAGTAGGATCATCCCCATTGCCAGGGCGATCGCAACTATTCCACTAAAAATCCGTAACCAGGGCATATGACGTTTTTTTTTGACACTCCTGTTCTGACAGAAGAACAGGTTATTTATCTTATTATTGTTAATTTTGTTCCCTGAATGGGTCTATTCCTTACTCTAACTTCTCTCCACTAAGAATAAAAATGGGGTTAACTGCTGCAAATGTTTGATAATTCCCCCGTGTCTCTAGGCGGTTGACGGCTGACTGAACCACTTCGATATTGCGAGCCTGTAACTCTGCTAAGCCTTCTGATATGGAATAGAGTCCTTCTAGATTGTTGGTGGTTGCGACTATCCTCCCTGGAGATTGTAGGTAGGGCCAGACTTCTTTGAGTAAAGTTTTGATTGGTCGTCCTCCTTCAAGGCAAACTCGGTGGGGTTTCAATGGTAGATCTTTGAGACATTCTGGGGCGTTACCTTCGATCACTTCTACGTTGGTGACATTAAAGCGATCGCAATTGTGTCGAATCAGGTTGGCTACTTCTTCATCCCGTTCTACGGCAATAATCTCACTTTTGGGACACAGTAGTCCAATTTCTACAGGAATGGTACCGGTTCCAGCACCGATGTCCCACAACCGGTCTTGGCTTCCTAGTCGTAGGGCAGAAATGATCAGCAGTCTGACTTCTCGCTTACTTAAGGGAATACCGGGTAGGCGTTCAAAGAGGTGATCTGGGATTCCAGGAGTAATGTACGGCCAAATTGGGGATGACATTTGTGGTATTTAGGTTTCGGGGTATTTTTTTTCCTGTAGTTATTTTGATTTATTAAACTAACCACTTCAGGTAGAGAACACACAAAGAGTATTATAAATATGGCTGTTCGGTACCTGTTAGGCTAATTTTTTAAGTTTAATCGACTAAAACGATTACTGTGTCTAGTTTTGATAGTTTGATAATTTATTTTTTATCCTAAATAGGAGCTCAAGTTTATAACAACTTAGCATCCCTTTGTAGGGAATAACCATAACTATTTACGAAGATTATAGCCTTGATCATACTTATGAGGTACATTCAATTTTATTACCTCTTTATTAAGGGGGTAAACCCCCAATACCTCTCTGCATCGCTACTCCCTACTCCCTACTCCCTACTCCCTACTCCCGACTCCCTACTCCCATTAAGCCAGCAATCTCATTAGTCAATAATAACTTTTATGGTTTGGAGGCTGGGGTCGCTACAACCGGTAATTTGACCACCTAAGGTTAGGATTTTTTGGAGGTATTCAATAGTAGTTGATTTGATTTGTTCTCCTGGCATTAGGGCTGGTATTCCTGGTGGATAGGGACAGATTAATTCCGCACTGATCCGGTTTATGGTTTCGGTTACGGGTAGGGTTTCGGTGGGAGCAAAGAAAGCTTCACGGGGGGAGAGTAAGGATTGCAGGTTGCCAGTTGCAGGTTGTAGGTTACAGAAGGCAGGTTGCTCGGTGGAGGAATTGCCGTTATTTTGGGCAAGTTTGGTGAAAGCTTGTACAAGTTGCTGAATATCCCTTTGGGTATTGCCTAGGCTAATGATAAAGGTTAAGTGGTGAAGTGTGGGTAACTCCGCTGTGACACCAAGCTGTTGATGAATAATTTCATCGGCTTCAAATCCGCTTAATCCTAATTCGGTCACTCTTACGGTTAAGCGAGTTGGGTCTAGGGCTTGGAATCTTGGGGGTTTTATTGGTTCTAAAACTGATAATCGAGGAATTTTGCTGATTTTACTTCTGGCATCCTGGGCTAGCTGCAAGGTACGACTCATGAGTCGTTCTCCATGGAGTGCCATTTGTTGTCGTGCAGCATCTAGGGAAGCAAGTAGTAAGTAACTGGGGCTGGTGGATTGAACTAGCTGTAATGCTTTACTCAACCGCTGAGCATCAATGCGATTGCCCTGAATGTGCAACATCGATGCCTGAGTCATGGCACCGATTACTTTATGAGTTGATTGTACGGTTAAATCGGCTCCGGCTGATAGGGCATCGATGGGTAAATCGGGATGGAAGGCAAAGTGAGGTCCATGGGCTTCATCCACTAGTAGGGGAATATTATGTTGGTGAACTATTTTAGCGATCGCTTTTATGTCACCACAGATTCCTTGATAGGTTGGATAGACCATCATCACCGCTTTGGTGTCCGGATCCTCAGTCAGGGCTTGGTTAACTGCAGTTGGGGTGATGCTATAAACTACGTCAGTTGATGGGTCGTACTCGGGGTTAATAAAGATCGGGATAGCACCACACAAGACTAATCCTGCGATCGCGGATTGGTGGATATTGCGCGGTAATAGGATTTTCTCCCCGGTATAGCAGGTGGCTACTATAGCAGCCATCACCCCACAGGTGGAACCGTTGACCAAGAACCAAGTTTTGTTAGCACCAAAGGCTGCTGCTGCTAGGTCTTGGGCTTCTTGGATTACCCCTTCTGGAGCAAAAAGATTATCTAACTCCGGTAATTCTGGCAAATCAGCCCGAAATACTGATTTTCCCAGCAAATCAGCTAATGGCTCAGGTATTCCGTTGCCTTGTTTGTGTCCTGGTGCATAAAAGGCAGCATGGGGCTTCTGGGCTGATGCCCGCAGAGCGTCTAATAAAGGTGTCTTGTCCTGAGAAGGTGGTCGATTGTTCACAAATTTTTCCCAATGGCTCTAGCTTATCGAAAATTGAGCCAATTATGAACCTCTGTGAGGGGAGCAGGGATTCAAAACCAGTATACTAGGGGAATCGCAAAAACCTATATCCTTGATCAGACTATAAAGGAATTGGTCAGTTAATGATCTAAACTATTACTGACTCACTAGCTTTTTAAATTCCGTTTATTGCTAGTAACGAAAAATCAACTAAAGCGTCCATACACTGCTAGATACTGGCTTGGATCAATTGGTTACTGATCGATAACCAGGATATCGATAATTTTTAATTTATATCATGTCCGGAAGTCCGGATAACTGATAGCTTAGACGTTTCAGATCACTTTAAAATCAGAGATAGTCTCTATCCACACCCTTGCGCCACAATGTAAGGGATTATCAGGACGATACATTACTCTACATGGTCCATTGACTTCCACGGTATGACCATAAGTGTTTTTAGACCCTCGTTTTACGGTAATCACAGGGTTGCGCTCTCCGGTCTTGAGATTTTGGCGAATCACTTTCTGGTTAACGTGAATCACCGCAGGAGTGTAATTTGTACGCTTTGACCAGTTCCGCTTTGGTCCGCGAGTGCCGGGAGTGACCACTGGCATGCCATCAAACAGAGGAATCACCCAAGTTCTACCCACTTTATAGGCTCCTTTGACTCTGCCTTTGCCCAGAAGGTAACGGACGCGACTGGCGGAAACACCTAGTAAATTGGCGGCTTGTGCGGTGGAAATCATCATGAAGGCTTAACCATTGCGTTTACGATATTTTTTATAATAGCATAATTTTATTGATAATGCAAGGGTTAATAAAAACTATTGCACTGTAGCAATGTAAAATACTATGAGTGCTGTAAATAAATAGGGTAAGTGCTGTAAATAGGGTAAGTGTGGGGAGGTGGGAAGAAAGTGCTAGGTATGAATGGAACTTGAGTACAGAAAAACTATTGTACTGTAGCAATAGATTGAGTTAGTGGTTGTTCAAGGCTTGATACTGATGACTGATATAGGAAAAATGCTTACCCTCGCACTATCTTGTTGGTAAATCGAACTTGGAGACATAAGAACTATTGCACTGTCACCATCAATTCGGTCAGTGGATGATCTTACCTTGATACTGATTACTGCTATTCCAAAAATGAGATTGATGACCCTATCAAGTTGGTAAATCCAACTTTGGGAAATAATAACTATTGCACTGTCGCAATCGACTGATTCCGTAGGTGATCAAACCTTGGTCTGTTCGACTCAAGTGAAAAAAAAATACTAATTAAAGTAGGGTGGGCAAAGCCATCTCATCATTAATACTCATTGGAACCAAACTGTTTTTGCCCACTAATTAAAGTAGGGTGGGCAAAGCCATCTAATTATTAATACTCATTGGAACCAAACTGTTTTTGCCCACCCGACAAGTAAGACAAATACCAATTAAAGTAGGGTGGGCAAAGTAATCTCATCATTAATACTCATTGGAACCAAACTATTTTTGCCCACCCGACAAGTAAGACAAATACCAATTAAAGTAGGGTGGGCAAAGTAATCTCATCATTAATACTCATTGGAACCAAACTATTTTTGCCCACCCGACAAGCTTGCTGCTTACTCTTCCCCCGATTCTAAATTCTAAATTCTACTTGGTGGTGCGTTACGGTGCGGGCTATCCCAATACTGGCGCTCGGTGTTGAACATCAGGGCGAGCCCGCCCCGATGCTGCTGGCGAAATATTGCTTAACAAAAAAATGAGTAAAAGCATTGACGATATGGTAAGAGTTGGGACCTAAAAGGAGAAAGAGAAATGCTTGATGTCAAGCCCATCGGTGCCAGTGTTCCAGA
>NZ_JAAHIE010000175.1:0-13013 GCF_010671945.1 Moorena sp. SIO4E2 | reverse complement strand
TATATCGCGCTTTGCTCAGAAGCAAGCGCTACTTAGGACTCCCGCCCTTAGTAACGCGATCGCAAGTTGTGGTAAATCATCTAAAAAATCTCCGGAAGAATTAGGGATAACTGGGTATGGTGTTAGATATAAGGGTGCCTATAGCATCCGTGTAGACAAATATATTCAGACCCTAATACCTGTGGACTGGATAGTGCCGACACGACTAGGATGAAGCAGGAAGAAACCATGACGCTGCCCTATTGTTAGCGTTTTTTTGTATTTTGGGATCGAATTGCATCATGGCAGACAAAGAGCATTTGGCTGTGCTCAAACGAGGGATAGATGCCTGGAATCAGTGGCGGAGGGAGAATCCTAACCTAGAGCCTGACCTGAGTGAGGCTAACCTCAGAGGGGCTGACCTCAGTAAGGCTGATCTCAGGCGGGTTAACCTGATCAAGGCTGACCTCAATGTGGCTAACCTCAGAGGGGCTAACCTCAGCGAGGCTAATCTCCTTGAGGCTAACCTCTGTTTATCTAACCTGATCAAGGTTAACCTTAACCAGGCTAACCTTTGCAAAGCTAAGCTCCGCTCTGCTAACCTCTACAAGGCTAACCTGATCGAGACTAACCTCAGCGGCGCTAACCTAATTGAGACTAACCTCTACAAGTCTGACCTTTGCAAAGCTAAGCTCCGCTCTGCTAACCTCTACAAGGCTAACCTAAGTCGAGTTAACCTGAGCAAAACAGACCTTTGTGGGTGTTACCTTGGCAGGGCTAACCTTAGTGGCGCTAACCCTAGTCTGGCTGAGTTTAGAAATGCCGACCTGAGCCAGGCAGACCTCAGAAGTGCCGACCTCAGTTGGGCTGACCTGAGCAAAGCTGACCTGAGTCGAGCTAACCTCAGCAAAGCTGACCTCAGTGGAGCTAACTTCAATAAAGCTGACCTGACCAAGGCTGACCTGACCAAGGCTGACCTGAGCGGAACTGACTTGAGCGAAGCTAACCTGACCAAGGCTGACCTGAGGGAGGCTTACCTGATTAGGACTCAAGCGTTAGACTGTAATTTTACTGAAGTAATCTTTACCGGAGCTTGTCTGGAAGATTGGAAAATTAATCAGGGCACGAAGCTCAAGCATGTGATTTGTGAGTATGCGTATCTAAAATATGACTATACACAAGACAAATTCATTGAACGTCGCCCTAGGAATGAAACTCAGAACTTTGCCCCAGGAGATTTTACTTGTCTGTTTCAGAAAGCCTTGGAAACTATTGACCTGACATTCAGTAATGGTATTGATTGGAAAGCTTTTTTGCTTTCCTTTCAACAGCTCAGGGAAAAATACGGTGAGGAATACCTATCAATCCAAGCTATCGAAAAGAAGAGCAGTGGTTCGTTTCTGATTAGGATTGAAGTACCACTAGATGCTAGCAAAGCTGAAATTGAGCGTCAGGCAAAAACACTGTATGACAATAAACTGAGTACCCTTGAGGGAATATATCGTGCAGAATTGAAAGCGTCCCATGACCAGCTAGCAAGCTCTCGTCAGCGCAGCGCAAATCTGTGGGAAATTGTTAAACAGCAAGCGAATAGACCGATTATTTAAGGCTTTTTCGTACCTGTGATGTTAAATTATTAATATGATTTACAAAATTATGGCTAAGCAATAGTTTTGTAAATTATTTATGGTTAGTTTATAAGGTTGAAGTATAAAATAAAGGTATAGCTATGTTTGGAGTCGTTTTAACTAACAGCTTGGAATAGTAAATCCGGAAAAGCCGCTAAAATAGATATTAGAAGATCATAGATGTTCTTGCTCTAGTACAAATGCTATGCATAAGTGACATGCTACCCTTGTTATTATTTTAATTAGCGCGGGTTGCAAACCGCTATATTTTCCTAGACAGTAACAGCTTGGATAATCTTTTAATTAATAAAATAAATTCTAAAGAAAATACTAGTGATATGGACAGGATACTGAGGATTACAAAAAGTAGCAAAAATACACCAGGGGTTAGATAATTTCCTTGGCTAAGTAAACCAAGTAAAAAGAAGTTGAGGACAAGGCTAAAAATTAATAATCCTGAATTAATAAAATTATAATTGCTACGCTTAACCCGTTTATTTTTATAATTATCATAATTATTAATATTATTATTGATCAAATAATCAATCATATATAACAAAATTATTTGGGGATCTTTTGGCCGATTTTGCCAATACGGTTCCATTAGAAAATCTATTAAATCCAACAGTCTTTCCGAAATATGTATTGCTTCATTTCGCCAGATCAACTTTCCAGTTCGGGAGTCTTTTGGAAAATCACTAGGGTGTTGACCACTGAGCAACCGCACAAAGGTACGACCTAAGGCAAAAAAATCAGATTGTGGATAAGCTTCTTGTTCATTAATGATCTCTGGTGGTACATATCCTAGGGTTCCAATACTGGTAGTTGGCGAAGTACTTTGTTGTTGAATAATGTATTTTTGGGTTAGTTCTTTAACTGCGCCAAAGTCAATTAATACCAGTTGTCCATTGGGTCTGATCATGATGTTATCCGGTTTAATATCCCTGTGTAAATACTTGGGATGGATTTCATTAAGTATTACTATCAGTTGTTTTAGCCAGTCAATTGCCTGCTCTTCAGTAATTAGTTGATTAGTCTGAACCAGCCACTCTTCCAACGTTAGTCCATCAATCTTCTCCATCACCAAGCAGTGTAAGAAGTCTTCTTGGTTATTGTCAGGTACAAAACGGAAGTAGCTATCTGGCTCAAATCGGGGAATTCCTGGATGATTGAGCTGCTTCAAAACTTCTACTTCTCGCTGAAACAACTCAACGGCTTTTTCTCTCGTCTTTGAATCACTAAAGTAACTTAATGTCAGAACTTTGATCACTTTCCTGTTACCTGACTGACTTGAGTTAATACCAAGCCAATCTTCTACTTCAAAGGTTTGACTAAAGTTACCGCTACCTCACTTTTTGATCAGGGTAATCGCATCTTATTTTGTATAAAATGTACTTGACAAATATTTAGGTGTGTTATCTAAATCCTGATCGCCCTTGAGGCTACCTCCCAGAAGCCCAAGCAGTTAACCTGAGAATCAACAAAATTTTCTATTTCCCGATCGTTGATCATGTCAAAAGGCAATGGCCGCACTTGTGCTGACACCTCAGCAACAACAACAGGCATTGATTCAATGAAAGAGTGTTCTTAAACACTTTCAACACCTACAGGATCCCCGTGTGGAAAGAACCCAGCATCACAGTTGAAGAGCGATAGTCACCATTGCCATTTTGGCCATCCTCTCTGGAGCCGATGGGTTTGTCGCCATTGAGACCTACGGCAAAGCCAAGCTTGGGTGGCATGAGACCTTTTTGGACTTACCCTATGGGATTCCCTCCCATGATACCTTTGGTCGGGTGTTGGGTCGGCTCGAACCCCAAGAGCTAGAAACCAGTTTCCTGAGTTGGATCAGCAGCATCACCGATAAATTAGGTATAAAGATGATTCATATCGATGGCAAGAGGTGAAAAGGTTCTTATGACCGAGAAAGCCAACTTAAAGCTCTGCACAGTGTCAGTGCCTGGAGCAGCGAACATGGGCTGGTGCTGGCTCAGCAAAAGGTCGAGAGCAAGTCCAATGAAATCAAGGCACTACCTCAGAGGCTGTTGTTGCTCAACCTTAAGGGAGCTGTGGTGACCCTCGATGCGATGGGAACCCAAATCCCCATTGCTGGGCAAATCAAGAAGGCCGAAGGAGACTATGTTTTGGCTCTCAAAGGCAACCAAGGTCAGCTCAGCCAGTCAGTAAAGGATTGGTTTAAGCAAGCTGAAGCTCAGAACTGGCAGGGGATTGAGTTCACTCACCACGCCTTGTATTGAAAGTGGGCATCACCGCAGGGATACTCGTCAGGTTTGGGCGGTGCCAGTGAGTCAATTACCGCGCCCTGCATCGGCAACCCCAATGGGTGGGCTTAACCACCGTGGTGATGGTTAAGACTACGCGAGAGTTATGGAACAAAACTACCAAGGAAGTTCGCTTTTACATCAGTAGTCTGGAACCGGATGCTCAGCGCCATAACCAGGTCATTCGCTCCCATTGGACTATTGAAAATAGTCTGCATTGGGTGCTCGATGTCACCTTCAACGAAGATGCGAGTCGGATTCGTCAGGGTTATGCTGCCCAAAACCTGGGGCTGTTGCGCCGTTTAAGTGTCAATTTACGTGGATCGCGAACCGTCCCGACTCAGTCTGAAGATGAAGCGTTACAAGGCCGGGATGGACAATGACTTTGTGATCAAAATTCTGGCAGCCAGTGTGGCTGAGTGAGGGGTTGGCTCAGATCAAGGCAAGTTTGAGGACAAGTTTGATCAGGTCATGGACTTCCTCATATAGCTCAAGCCATAGATCCAAAGCACTTTGTGGGACTTTAACACTAAATACATCAGTTTTGTGCATGTCATAACCTGCAGTTTACAGTCAAATTAATGGTCAAGTTAAAGTAATTTTAGAACTCGATCAAGATGCGATTACCCTGACTTTTTGATAACTTGGTAACGATTGTGTATTTCCTGTCCGATGTGAATCATAGTTACTTAAATCAGCCACCCTGGTACAAACGTTTGTTAAGATAGTTTTTAATTACAGGATCTACAGTAAAAAAAACTTCCCCCATATCCTGAGAATTTTTTTCAATAAGTGAACGTTGTAACAAATTATTTATAGATGTCTTTATTTCTGAACTCGCTCTGTTGGGATATGAAGAAAATTGAGCTAGCAAGTATTGAGTTGAAACTGGCTCGGTAGCCATGGCTAAATAGTTCATTAGCTCTTGATCGAAATCTGATAAGTGAGAAAATTGCTTGTCGAACATATTGATCAAAACATCACCAATAAATAATGACCCTTTGAGAAAATCCGAAATTTTACCATTATGGCAGTTTTGGATCGTCCTAACCGCAATTTTTAAGGCTAAGGGATGACCTTTGTAGCTATCAATTAATTGTCCCACTCCATGCACAGATTTACAAAGACCGTCCTTTGACAAAAGTGGTTTTGCTTCTTCCTTTCTCAAGCCTTTGAGTTGGAATTCCCGAATTCTTACTTCCCTGATTACTAGTTCCTTTACTTCCTGGGGAGGTTCTTGACTGGTCAACAACAAGCAGCTTTGATGGCGTTTTTTCCCAATACATTCCAGTAATTTTCTATACCCCTGGTAGCCCTCTTTGTAAATTCCAGAGGATTGACCAGCATCCAGGATCGCTTCTACTTCATCAAGCACTACCAAACAACGATGCTGGTTGAGGTAATACATTAGTCGCGATAGCAGGTTATTTAGAGTTGTTGATGAAGGGTTTTCCTGATGGTTGGACAAGAATTGGATCAGGTCACTCAGAAGTTCTTCAACAGATGGAGTATGGTTGAGCGTACGCCAAATCACATACTCAAACTGATCCTTAATCTGTTCAACTAGCTTCACTGACAAGGCAGTTTTGCCAATGCCAGTCATGCCCAAAATAGCCACCAATGGAGAGTTATCTGTGACAATCCATTGCTCTAGCTGAGCCAGTTCGTTGGTGCGTCCGTAGAAATCCGATACATAAGGTGCGTCACTTAAATCTAGTTTTAAGAGGGGACTACTCTCGGTCTGCTCAGGAATAGAGCTTGACGGTTGTGGGACTGACTCGAGAACTAGCCGAATATTTTTTTTGGTGACACGTTGTCCTGTTAGGTCTGACAGTTTCTTCCATAAGGAAGGAGCAGCCATTTTCTTAATATAATCGGTGGTGTATCCAGGAATATTCATCTCCTCGTAGGTTTTACCTGCCCAAGAGTCTTGGATTATCTTATGATCACGAGGAGACAGCTCTTTTTCTCCCTTGCCAATCAGCAAATTATTTAATTGGGTTAGTAATTTGTCAATATCCATGATGAATGTCAATAGGGAACACCAAAGGGGGAAGGGGTGATGAAAGATGTTTTATAGCGCTACGCGCAAGGCAAGAGGAATCCCCCCTAACCCCCCGCGCGTAAGGGGGGCGGGCAAGAGGCAAAAGTTTACGTGCATTAGCTTTTCAGCTTTTATCAATGTCAAACACCTTAATGCGTAGTGCTATATACCAAATTCCCTTTTCTAGCTGCTGTTAAGCCCAAAAAACTGAAACTCGCGGCTACACAAACTTTCGGGAGCACCTCAAGGACTGGGTTTTCCAGGGGTTTTTTAACCCGGATGTAGTATAACCAGTCTGGGTGCGTAAGTCCTAACTGCTCGATCGGGCATCCTGATTTCTGTGTGGGGTTCATGACAACTCCCTTGACTGACTGCTGACTTTTGACGGGATCTTTTTTATTCAAAGCGTTCCCGTAGCGGCTCAATGCTGAGCATCGCGCTCATTTCTGAATCCGCCAAGCCTTGTATTGATCCCAAGCGCGAGTGGGAGAAACCCCCCTTTGGCCTCGCTGCATCGCTATTCTACCCTGAATCATTATCATTAAGAGCTGATTCCTAAAGTAAATCTTAATAAGTCTGAAAGCCTTGCTATGATTGTCTTTTGGGTATTAAATAGTTCATTTGTTCTATTTTATGGCAAGCCTGATCCGACAAGGATTACAGCGAGTTTACGAATCAGCTCTAAGCCTAGTTTTTTGATAATAAGAGTTGAGCTGATATTTGATGGTGTTTTCCCCAGAAGCCCTGAAAAGTCAGGACTGACTGCCCCTATTTATTATACAGGAGTACTCAATTGGGTGAGGTACAAACTCCTGGGTTAATGGCAGTAGGGAGTAGGGAGTAGCGATGCAGCGCTGTCAAACTGAGATCTGGCACCATTGTCATTAATCGTAGGGTGGGCAGTGCCTAGGCTGTTCACTCTAGGACTACATAGAAACGGCATGAACTTTTATCGGCATAAGGGATTCAAACTCAACAGCCTAGGCAGCGCCGACCTGCGGGGGTTTCCCCCATCAGCGACTGCCGTGGTTGCCAAGGGGCAAACAGCAGTGCTGACCCAGGTGACCCACACAGCCACCTTGACCACGAGGGACGGCATCAAGACATTGAATGTACCTCATAAGTATGATCAACCCTATAGCTCCTCTTAAGCCCAGAGGACTGAAAGTCCCGGCTACAAAAACTTTCGGGAGCACCTCAAGGACTGGGTTTTCCAGGGTTTTTTAACCCGGATGTAGTATGACATGTCTGGGTGCGTAAGTCGTAACTGCTGGATCGGGCATCCTGAGTTCTGAGTGGGGTTCATGACTAGCCACTCCCTTGACTGACTGTCCCTATTATCCCATTCATGAGGATGATGTAAGCATATGCGCTACGCGCAGGCTACGCCAACAGCTATCAGCGTGTCGCGTATCAGCTATTAGCGTGTCGCGTATCAGCTTATGCCTTACATCACAGCGTCGTTCGCACAGCGTGGCCATTCGCGTAGCGTGGCCGTTCGCGTAGCGTGGCCAAAAGGCCAAAAGGCCAAGGCCAAAGCCTGTGCCACGCTACTTGAGGTGATGCGCGAATAACATAAGCTGACGGCTGACGGCTGACCACTGACCGCTGACCACTGACCGCTGACCACTGACCGCTGACCGCTGAATGCTTACAGGATTATTCATAAAGTTCATATGAATTGACCTTTAAAAGAGCTGAATTTTTGGGATTTTAATTCTTGGTTGCTTGCCATAGTATTGAATCGTAGGCCGTAAGAGATTTTTTTCAAAGTAAATCTTAAGTAAATCTTAAGTAAATCCTAATAAGTATGAAAGTCCTGCTATGGTTTTATGTTTTGTATTAAGCATTTCAATTGTTCGATTTTAGCGCAAGCCTGATCCTACAAGGATTACAGCGAGTTTGCGAATCAGCTCTCAAATACATCAAGTTGCCATCATCTCGACCGTCTATAACTCGATGGAATGACTTGATCACGAATTTATACCAGGGAATCTGATCTGAAAGAATCTGTTGTTTAGTGTGCCACTCAAGGACATCCAAACATATTGGTGCTAGAGGCAACTAATGATCAGCTGCCTTGGGAGCATGTCACTAATGCAGAGCATTTGTACTAAAGCTATAGCCCCCTCATAGGTTTTAGCTTGTTAAACTAAGCCGGGGAGTCGCCTCACCCGACTCGTCTACCCTTCGGGAAGGCTACGCCAACAAAACCGGACGTGAAGGTTTCCCTTCATCCGGCTCCTCATCATGGGAACCATTGACATTGGTCCCTCTACCATGGGTTGATATCCAACGACCTAGTGTTGATTCTTTTTCCATTTATATTGTTGTGATTTAAGCTGAAAGAGGTTTGCTATTCACTATGTACACTAAAGCCCCTTACCTACTTGAAGTAAAAAAGCCCTTCTCAAATGAAGTTTACTTACCCTTTGAAACGTTAGTTGATCTGCTAGAATCGCGAACTTTGCAGCAGCCTAATCAGCTTGGATTTACTTTCCTTACTGATGGAGAAAAAGAAGAAGTTCATCTTACCTATAAGCAATTAGAATTACAAGCCAGAGCGATCGCCGCTTCCTTACAAGCTCGCGTTTCAGAAGGAGAAAGGGTATTGCTCCTTTATCCTTCTGGTTTGGAGTATATTACGGCATTCTTTGGGTGTTTGTATGCGGGGGTAATTGCCGTTCCTGTTTATCCTCCCAAACGAAATCAGAAAATGTCTAGATTAAAGGCAATTGTTGCCGATGCTAATGCAACATTAGCGCTGACTGTAACACCTTTGTTGGATAATATTCAGGAGCGTTTTGCCGAACATCCAGAATTAGCGCGATTGTCTTGCTTGGCTACAAATAATATAGATATTAACCAAGCTTTAAACTGGCAAAAACCTGATTTAGAAAGGCGCACAATAGCTTTTATTCAGTACACTTCTGGTTCTACTGGAACTCCGAAAGGAGTGATAGTTAACCACAAAAACATCCTTCATAACTCGGAATATATAAAAACAGCATTTCAATTAACACCGAAAAGTGTTTCTGTATCGTGGCTCCCTATTTTTCATGATATGGGGTTAATTGACGGGATTCTCCAGCCTCTATACACAGGGTTTCATGGAGTTTTTATGTCTCCTGATGCTTTCGTGAGAAAACCCCTACGTTGGCTGGAGGCGATTTCACATTATGGAGCAACCCATTGTGGGGGTCCTAATTTTGGCTATGAACTTTGTCTGGACAAGATCGATATCGATCAAAGGACTACTTTGGATTTGAGTTCTTGGTTAACTGCTTATAGTGGCGCTGAACCCATACGATCTGAAACCATAAAGCGTTTTTCACAGTTTTTCGCTCCCTGCGGTTTTAAAGCCCAATTTTTCTATCCTTGTTACGGAATGGCTGAAACTACCTTAATGGTTTCGGGTGGCTTTGTGGACAGTAAACCTATTTACTTAAGAGTGCAAGCTAATGAACTGGAAAACAATCATATTGTGGTGGCTGATAATGATTCCAAAAATATCAAAGAGTTAGTTGGGTGTGGTCGTACTTGGTTGGATACAAAAGTTATTATAGCTGATCCAGAAACCTTAAATAAAACGTCGTCGGATCAAGTTGGTGAGATTTTGGTGTCAAGCGCTAGTGTTGCTCAGGGTTATTGGAAAAAGCCAGAAGAAACAAAGAAGACTTTTCAAGCATATTTAGCAGATACAGGCGAGGGACCCTTCCTACGGACCGGAGATTTAGGTTTTATCAGGAATGGAGAACTATTTATTACTGGTCGTCTTAAGGACTTAATTATTATTCGCGGTCGTAACCACTATCCTCAAGATATCGAGTTAACTGTTGAGCAAAGTAATCTAGCACTTCGTCCAAATTGTGGAGCTGCTTTCAGTGTGGAAGTGAATGGAGAAGAAGAGTTAGTTATAGTACAGGAGGTGAAGCGAGAATGTCTGCGCAAAATTGATATAGATGAGGTAAGCAGGTGCATTCGTCGGGCTGTGGTTGAAGAACACGAGCTACAGGTTTATGATGTGGTGCTTATCAAGACAACGTCAATTCCCAAAACCTCTAGTGGAAAGATTCAGCGGTCAGCTTGTAAACAAAAGTATTTAAATGGTGAGTTTGAGATGATTAAAGGTAGAATGCAAACAAACCCAATGGAGCCAAAGTTTGCAACGGAGTATAATACTGAAGCGTCTAATACCAATTCGCTAGCAATTTTAGAAAATTGGATGAAACAATGGATTTCTAGCAAAACAAAAGCAAACGTAACTCCCGAAGCAATTGACTCGACATCTCAGTTCGTAGACTATGGATTAGATTCAGTGCAGGCAATTGATTTTGCCTCTGAAGTAGAGAAACTTTTAGAAATTCGCCTAGCTGAGGGGATTATCTTCGTTTACCCGACAATCCGTGATTTGAGTCAGCATATTCTTCATCGATTAGGTAATGACGTTGATAAATTACTGGTCACCTTAGATGCTAATATTAGTTCAGCAGATGCATCTGATATAACCGTTCTCGATTCTTATTATATATCAGCTAAATTTAGTTCTATCGAAGATATTTCATTAGAACATTATCAATTTGATTTGCTGCCTGAATATCTAGATTTCAAAGAAAGGTTCTCAATTTATGAATCTGGAGAACTAAAGTATCCTTATTTCAGAGCAAAGCAGAAGTCAGCCAAGTCAACTATGTTAATTGATGATCAGGAATACATTGATTTTTCAAGTTTCGACTATCTGCGTCTTTCGAGTGACCCCGATGTTGTGAAAGCAGCACAACTGGCAATTGAAAGATACGGTACCTCAGCTGGTGCAAGTAGAATTGTTTCCGGGGAAACTCCTTTGCATAAAGAACTCGAAGAAACAATTGCTGCTTGGTTAGGAACTGAAGATGCAATGGTATTTGGTCACGGACATGCAACTAATGTATATGCTATTAGTTCCATTGTTGGTCCTAACGATCTAATCGTACACGACAAGTATATGCACAACAGTGCTGCGATGGGTAGTAAACTATCTGGTGCAACAATAATTCCTTTCCCTCATAATGATTTAAAGGCTCTTGATAAGATACTAGAACAGAAGCGACTACATTATCAAAGAGTTCTTATTCTAGTTGAAGGAGTTTACAGCATGGACGGAGATATTCTTTCCGATCTGCCTAAACTCATTGAGATTAAGGAGCATTATAAAGCATGGTTGTTTATTGATGAGGCTCATTCAATAGGTGTTCTTGGTGAAACTGGGCGAGGCGTAGGAGAACACTTTGAAATCGATTCAAGTAAGGTTGACATTTGGATGGGGACTATTAGCAAAGCTTTAGGTAGTAGTGGAGGTTATATTGCTGGTTGCAAATCTCTAATTAGTTACTTAAAACATTCCTCTCCAGGTTTTTTATTTACTGTTGGGGCTTCTCCAGCTAACGTGGCGGCAGGATTAGCAGCTATCCGAAAAGTTCAAGCTGAACCTCAACTAGTAGCGCAGCTTAAAGAGCGCGCCAAATTATTCTTAGAACTGGCCAAACAAAAGGGATTGAACACGGGGACTAGTAATGATTCAGGAATAATCCCTATTATTGTGGGCAATTCAGATCGAGCAGCAAAGTTAGCTGATGCTGCTTATAAACGTGGCATTAACGTCTTTCCTATTGGGTATCCGGCTGTGGAGTTTAACCAAGCAAGATTGAGATTCTTTATTTCTCCACTCCATACAGAAGAGCAGCTTAACTATACTGTGGAAACTATTGCTGAGTTACTAATGGGGTGATAGCTCTGTTAAACCTTTACTAAGCTTGGGTTGAGCTTTCAGCCCATTAGCTGTCTACATTTGACACAGATGATCCTCCAACCCCAATGCTAAGCAAATTTCTTGTCTTTGAAGTCTCCCTAAAAAAGAATTATGACCAACTATGTAGAAACCCCATTAGCAAGGGGCAATACCATAATTATGCTCCGCGACTCCTTGCAGAAAAACTCACTGATGACTCTTCTATCTTTCATCAGTAAATATGGTGTTGATCGTCCCTACCTGGGAAGAGCCTGCCTATATCTACTGGGAAGCCTAGCTGAATTTCCCTTTTCCTTGTACGAAGACCTTGTTTATGGTTCTCGCATCGAAGCTACACAGCTAAGAGTTGCTCCAGTGTTTATCATCGGTCATTGGCGGAGTGGTACTACACATCTTCACAATATACTTAGTCAAGATCCTCAATGGGCTACTCCAACACACATGCACGTTTTCTATTCGAGAACCTTTTTCACCTTCGAGGGATTTAGAGCCTTGTTTGCCAGTAGGCTACCGGAAGAACGAGGATACGACCAAGTAAAAGTAGGACTTGACGTACCCGAAGAGGAGGAAGAAGCGTTATTATCTTACTCTTACCGTTCTTTCTATCATGCTGTTATTTTCCCACGAATAGCTGATGAGTTCTTTCGACGTTACGCTTTGTTAGAGGACATAGATCCAGAAGAATTAGTGGCTTGGCAGCAAGACTATACATGGTTTTTGAAGAAGATTAGCCTTGCCTTTAATGGTCGTCCTCTGCTTTTGAAAAATCCCGTCAATACTTGTCGGATCGCTGCGTTGATACAACTCTTTCCTCAAGCTCGTTTTGTGCATATTTACCGTAACCCCTATGAAATTTTTGAGTCTAACATAAGAATGATCCAGATACATACGCATAATATCCGTCTTCAGAAGCTATTCCCTTTAGAAGAATTGCACAAAGGTATTCTACAAAGATATATACTGATGATGGAAGCCTACGACCGTCAATGTCAGGCACTTCCATCGGACAGGCTAGTTGAAGTTAGCTTTGAACAAGTTCGAGATTGTCCTTTAGAAGCATTACAACATATCTATACACAATTAAATCTTCCCGGTTTTACGAATGGTTTGCCTTACTTTAAAAAATATATAAGTAACCTAAAAAGTTACAAGCAAAACACTTACCACTATACCAAAGACAAATTGGATATAGTCCAACAAGCATGGGGGAAATGGCTTGATCGCTGGGGCTATCAACCACCATGTACCATAAGTGACTAGATTACGGTTCGACTAACCTTTTTCTATCCATA
>NZ_JAAHIE010000174.1:0-13178 GCF_010671945.1 Moorena sp. SIO4E2 | reverse complement strand
GAAATCAATACCTGTAATATTATAATTCTCCAATAACAACATCTGCTCCGTTAATAAGCCGCTTCCCACCCCCATATCCAGAATTTTTCTTCTTTCACCCAAAATTTTCTGCAATGATGTGGCATAATCCTTATAGTCATAATAGCCAGATGTCATGAAGTTGTCATAATACTTGGCGAGTTCTGTGTATTTATTGTCCACAGACACCAAATCAGAAGATTCTTGTTTTCCCATAAAAATCATGCCACTTTTAATTTCTATATAAGACTATCATTTAGGTGGGGATAAATAAACCTTAAAACTCATAATCAAAAAATAAACCTGAAAGCTTTTATTCAAGGGGTTTTCACGATTTGAATCTCAATTCATAACACCTGAAAACCGTTTATAATCACCCCCTTAGTGGGCAGGTATGTCAATGGGTTAAAAGGGAGGTGGGGTGCTGGGGAGAGTTTTTTTTAGGTTAAAAATACCTAAGGTGCGCTTGATCCATTAAGAATTAAATTCGCCACGGTTCCCATTTTTATTAATAAAAATTACCCCACGGTGCGCGTTCAGCACCGCTATCTCCCTATCTCCCGTTTCTCTCCACCTCCTATCCAAACGAATAATTTTTAGTGGCCAATTTAATCTTGGCTGATACCCAGTTGCGTTATTGGTTGACTGTTAACCATTGCTTGTATCTAGTCAACACTCAACACTCAATACAACTTTTTAAAATTAAAATCCCCCCGGGAGCAGGGGGGATTTTCAACGAAACATACTGCTGACAGAAGAGTCTTCATGAATACGCCAGATGGTTTCACCCAATAAGTTAGCCACTGAAAGCACTGTCAACTGTGGAAACTGTTTCGCTTCCGGAAGTGGAATAGTATTGGTAACAATTACTTCTTCAAACACCCCACTAGAGAGGCGCTCTACAGATGGTGGCGAAAACACGGCATGGGTTGCACAAGCGTAGACTTGACGAGCACCCTCTTGACGCAGTACTTTGGCCGCTTCACAAATCGTGCCAGCAGTGTCAATCATATCATCCACCAACACCGCAGTTTTACCCTTCACATCCCCAATCACATTCATGACTTGAGCGATATTGTGAGCTTGCCTGCGCTTGTCGATAATGGCAAGGGGGGCATCATATAGCTTTTTGGCAAACGCTCTGGCTCTAGCCACACCACCAACGTCCGGCGAAACTACTACCAGATCGGTTAGTTCCTTAGAAGCCAGGTATTGTCGTAATACTGGTAAACCGTAGACATGGTCGCAGGGGATATCGAAATAACCTTGAATTTGAGCGGAGTGCAAATCCATTGCCAAAATCCGATTAGCACCAGCTTCAGTAATCAGGTTAGCCACCAGTTTCGCTGTAATGGACTCACGCCCCGCCGTTTTACGGTCTGCTCGAGCATAACCATAGTAAGGAATCACAGCAGTAACTTGCCGTGCTGAGGCTCGACGGCAAGCATCGATCATAATGAGTAACTCCATCAGGTAATCATTCACCGGATAGCAAGTCGGTTGAATCAGGTAAACATCACACCCCCTGATGGATTCTTGAATTTGGACATAGAGCTCCCCATCAGCAAATCGTTTCCGTACCATCGGTCCCAAGTCGATGCCTAGATAGCGTGCCACTTCCTGAGAAAGGGAAACATTTGCCGAACCAGAAAATAGTCTTAAACGATTGTTATCGGCTATCTGGGGCAGAATAGGTTGAAGCTCTAAAGTAACTGAACTGCTCACAGCAAACCCTCGAAGCTTATTTCAACGCGATCTTAACATTCTAAGAATATCCTTTTTATAATAATTTTTATAATTATTTATTTAAATTTGATTAATATTTTATTAATTTTTATAGCATTTAACTCATACAGTACTTTCCGCAAGACACAATATATTGCAATCCGATCTGATTCGTGAAAGAAATGGGCTGCTTTAAGGCAGGAGGCAGGAGGCAGGAGGCAGATGGCAGAATGTAAGGGAAAAGGATCGAGTTTTTAAAAATTTCAGTGATTTGACAAATGATTTAGGATTGCTATATAGTGTAGTGTGATCAAACTAAGGTCATAAATCAAGAATTTTTTTTAAGTTTCTTAGTCAAATCCGAAAATAAACTATTGTCCCTAATTTGATGTTCAACTGTACATCTATTCAATTAAGGTAGTTATTTGAGATAATTCCACAGGAAAATAAGATAGCAATGAACATGTCGTGATGTTATAATAAACCAGAAAAACCTATATAAGCAGGTGCACAAAATTAATTGCACATTTACCGAAAATCAAAGCCATGCAATGTAAGGGTTACAGAGATCCAGAGTAGGTAATTAATTTTGTTTAGGTGCTTAGCAGTTGTGATATTGATTAACTACACAGGATTTTTTCCCTATTCCCTATTTCCTATTCCAAATTCCCTACAGGACTTACGCAATAACTATACTTGTAGGGTATAGCTTCTGACTCTACACCATAAGCGGGTTTGGAGTCCAGTCTTGGGTAAGCGCTGATTTATATGCTTATCAACTGTTACTCAAAGGAACAGTTGGAATCCATCGGTGGAGTTCCAAAGCAACCGAAATAAGTCTAAACTTCAAGAATACTCCTCCTGCCTCATTGTCCGTAACAACTGATCTACCACCGATGGAACCACCGATTGCCTCTGGAACTATTCTGCAAAATCGCTACCATCTGCTCCGTGTCCTTGACCAAGGAGAATTCAATCGGACTTACCTGGTAGAGGATCAAGGGCGTTTCAATGAACCTTGTGCCCTCAAAGAATTTATTCCCCCTCAGACAGAAACTAATAATTTAGATAAGTCAAGGCAACTGTTTCAACAAGAAGCAGGTATCCTGTATAAAATTGAACACCCCCAAATTCCTCAGTTCCGAGCTACCTTTGAAGAGCAAGGACGGCTGTTTCTGGTGCGAGACTACGTAGAGGGAAAAACCTATGGTGAACTACTAGAACAACGGAAAGCCCTTCAGAATCAAAGTGAACCTCTATCTTCTAATCCCGATGGGGAAGTCCAATCACCCCCAATGGCTAGCCCGACCAAGTTGGGAGTCGTATCAGAAACGGAAGTGCGTCAGCTATTGCAGCAATCTTTGCCAGTTTTGGACTACATCCACAGCCAAGGGATTATTCACCGAGATATCATACCGGATAACATTATCATGCGGGAGACGGACAGTATACCGGTGTTGATTAATTTGGGTGTGGTACAGGAACTGGCAACTCGTCTTCAATTGCCCGATACTCCCACACCAACAACTAGTATTGGCAAAAGCGGTTACGCTCCCAGGGAGCAAATTCAGACCGGTCAGGTGTATCCAAGTAGTGACCTATATTCCCTAGCAGTGACTGCGATAGTGCTACTGACTGGGAAAGAACCAGAAGAACTGGTGGATAATACTAATCTGACTTGGAACTGGCGTCCCTGGGCTAGGGTTAGCGATGAGTTAGCTGAGATATTAAATCGGATGCTTAGTTATCAAGCAAGCGATCGCTACCAATCCGCTAGAGAAGTCTTGTATGCCTTTCAAGCTTCTGGGTTAACTCCCCAACTTCCAAAACCCAAGCCAATACCCGGCACGACAGTGGCATCAGCTCAAGGTGGAACACCCAGGGAGGCTAGAGGTGGAGAACCGAGTGAACCGGTGATGTCTCAAGCCACGGGTCGCTCTATCTGGAATAGTCCTTGGCCGCTGCTTGGGATAGCTACAGGACTAGCAGTGCTGGCAGGAATAGGCTCTTGGGTGTGGGTGAGCAATTTTAATCAGCAGGACACTGGCAAATCTCCAAGTCCTAAGGTGTCAGTGAGTCCTAGTCCTAGTCCTAGTCCGACTCCCACTCCGAGCCCTAGCGCTAGTCCAACCCCTAGCGCTAGTCCAACCCCGAGTAAACCTCAAATCTACAGTCAGCGTCTAGAGCTTTCTGCTGGTAAAACCCTTTCAAAATCCAGGAATTTAAAGGCTAATCACACTATTAACTACATTATCCAGGGTAAACAATACCAAACCCTGAAGACATATCTCAGTGACGAAGGGGTCTTGATGACAGTGCTTGGCCCGGACGGAAAACCAGTGGACAATCGAGCTAAACGGGTACGGCAATGGGAAGGGAAATTTCCTTTCACTGGCAACTACACGATTCAACTAAGTCCAGTTAAGGGTCTACCGAATAGCGATTATCAGCTAGGATTAAGGTTAACAGAAGCACCGAAGCCGAAACCTAAACCTAAACCAACTGCTGATTATAACATAGAAAGGGTCAATTTATTGCAGGGAAGCAAGGGTTTGCAGCTACTGGGTCGCACTAGCCCCCAGAAGATTCAGCGCTACTTGGTGAAGGCTAAACAGGGTAAGCAATTGAAGCTAGAGGTGATTGAAAGTGATGTGGCTTTAACTATCCGCTATCCCAATGGGAAGTTAGTGGAACAGGCTTCAGGGGTGCAAAGGTGGCAAGGTCAGCTGCCTAGTTCTGGTGAGTATATAGTAGATGTAATTGCTAAACAGGAAAGAAAGTTTGCTTTAGATATTAGCCTTTCAGACTTAAAGTGAGTCAATCTTGAACGTATTACTAATTACTGGCACCAATACAGGCATCGGCAAAACGGTTTTGACTTCTGTGATCGCTGCTTATTGGCAGACTTACCGTCCTCAAGAGAGTCTGGGGATATTCAAGCCGATTCAAACCGGAATTGGCGATCGCGAAATTTACCAGCAACTATTTGACTTGGCTCAAACCCTGGAGGAAATCACACCCGTGGAGTTTAAAACCCCTGCAGCACCACCAGTTGCTGCAGATCTAGAAGGACGACAGGTTGACCTCGAAAAGGTATGGCAAAGCTTTAATACTCTGCGCAGTCAGCGGGATGTGGTCTTGGTGGAAGCTTTGGGAGGACTAGGTTCACCGGTGACTCATGAACTGATTGTGGCAGATTTGGCAAGGGATTGGCGATTGCCAACGGTATTGGTTGCGCCGGTAGAATTAGGAGCGATCGCACAAGTGGTTGCTAATGTTGCCCTGGCACGCTCATCACGAGTTGACCTCACAGGGATTGTCCTCAATTGCGTCCAACCTCGTACCTCCGAAGAAATAACTCAGTTGGCTCCGATTAGCTTAATCGAGACTCTAACCAATGTTAAGGTTTTGGGGATTTTACCTCATCTATCTGACCCAATGGACTACTCGAAACTTGCTCAAGTCGGTTCAAATTTGGATGTCAGTGGTTGGTGAGGCATGATGGTAAATGTGAGGGGAAAGGGTAACAAAGGTTAAACTATGCGATCGCGGACGATTCGAGAAGGCTCCGTTGGCTTATTAATAGTAGCAGGACTTGCTGTTTTCGGTGGACTTGTTGTATGGATTAGTGGCATTAGCTTAGGTCGAAAGAGCTATAAATTCATTGTCAATTTTGGGAACGCTGCTGGGATGCAAGTGGGGGCATCGGTCAGCTATCGCGGTGTCCAAGTTGGGAGAATCACTAAGATTGAACCCGGTACTAATGGGGTCAATGTCACCGTTGAAATTGATGACCCTGGATTGTTAATCCCCCGCAAAGTCCAGGTTGAAGCTAATCAATCGGGTTTAATTGGTGCTACCAATGTGGATATCATGCCCCTAGGACAATTACCTGCAACTGCTCAAAGTCTTACACCCTTCGGAGCACAATGTAATTCTGCCCTAGTTATTTGTGAAGAAGATCAGATTAATGGTGATGTGGGTTCCACCTTTGCTGACCTTCTACGGAACGGAAATCGCATTGCTGAACTCTTCGGTGATCCAGCCTTTTTTGACAAAATCAATAGCCTTGCGGAAAATGCCTCCAATGCAGCTAGAGACGTTTCAGAACTTAGCAAAGAGATGACCCAGTTGTCCCGCATCGTGCGGCAAGAGGTAGCAGGCTTGTCCAACGCAACGAATGCTGTGACCAGTGCGGCCAATCAAACATCTAGTCTAATCGGGTTGGCAACCAGTAGCATTTCTAGTACCTCCGAGCAATACAGCCAAACGGCAAGGGAACTCAATCAGTTGATCACCTCTGCCAATCAACTATTGGTCAGCAATCGGGGAAATTTGGTCACCACCTTGGATAGCATCTCTCAGGCCAGTGAAGATCTGCGTATACTGACCAGCAACTTAACCGTTACCGCGAATCGGGTTAACTCAGCGGTTTATCAAACGGATGTATCACAAATGCTGCGGAACTTAGAAAACCTATCAGCTAATGCTGCCCAAGCATCTGCTAACTTACGTAATGTTTCCAATACTCTCAACAGTCCCACTAATTTACTGGTATTGCAACAAACCCTCGACTCAGCACGAGTTACCTTTGAAAATGCCCAAAAGATTACCGCTGACCTAGATGATCTGACTGGGGATCCAGCGTTTCGCCGCAATGTCAAGGATTTAGTTAATGGACTCAGCGGCTTAGTGTCTTCTACCGAGCAGCTGCAACAGCAGGCTCTGATATCTCAACAACTGGAAGCTCTCAATACTGCTATAGATACAGCTTCGTCTAATGAGCTGGCTAAAACTCCTCCCATCCCTAAGTCCCCCCCTAAGATCGATCTACCTAAGATAGATCCAATAGCTCCCGCTGATCAGAACCTTAAACCGAATCAAGAAAAACAGATCTTTAAGCTTTTACCCCCAGCCCCTAGGAAATCGGTTAAATGAAATTAATCTAGTAAAGGGAGCAGGGAGCAGGGAGCAGGGAACAGTGGTAAGAGGCCGTATTCAGTAAATTTTGTTAGTTGAAGAGCCTAATTTTGTTTTTACAGTAAGCTTTCTGAGTTTTTTAACTGGAAATTTATCATAAAAGGTACTGAAAAACCAACATGATTTTTTCCCACTCCCTACTCCCTACTCCCTACTCCCTACTCCCTATTCCCGACTTCAGCAAAGAAGTCTTAAGTCCAGTCATCCTGGCTCCCACAACTGTTGTCTCGTCTATACGCGAGACCGGCTTGATGAATCTGAAGGGTTTTCTCAAAAAGCTGTTGTTCTGTCAGTTGCCATCGCTGAAGCAATAAATCCAAGTCTCTTTGAATGGCCCTAGCACCGGGAAAGCTGTCATAGCGAATCCGCAGTCGGGCTAATTCCGCCAAGTTGTATTCATTGGGTTGTTGTTGTAAAAGACGGTTAACTATTTCGCGATCGCGTTTTTCCTGAGGATGTTGCTGGTCTTGATTTCCTACCATCTCAGTCAAGGCTTCCATGCTTGCTTGAACATCAATCACTACTTATACCAAAGGGAACAGGTAACAGGTAACAGGGAATCGGGAATCGGGAATCGGGAATCGGGAATCGGGGTAAGAGTGTGGGGAGATAGGGGACAGGTAATACTGATATTTTGCACTATTTACAATTACTTAAAAATAGTATATCTAATGCTTAAAGATAATAAGTTATAGTTTTTTTAAACATTAGATATACTTGGTTGTTTTTTGAAAAAATAGCACTACGCATTAAGGTGTTTGACATTCCTAAACTCCGAAACTTAGTCATACCTGACTTGTGACTTGTGACTTCTGACTTGCGCGTAGCACTATAAACAGATGTTACTCTGACCAACAGTGCCGGGAAATCTAAGACTGAGACTAATCGGCCAGGCCTATCCATGGAACGCGATCGCATCCCCTTTGCCCACAAAGCTAATCCCTTATCTAGCTCCGACGACAGCACCAATCCCCTCATACCAAGCCGACCCAGAGAAACCATTTCACTAATGCAATTGGGCTTACTGGGATTGCTCGAAGTTAGTAGTCTATGTTTATTACTCGCCTCACCCACCCTCGCTCAAATTACCCCAGATAGTACCTTGGGGGATGAAAATTCTCAAGTTACTCCCAATCAGACTATCCGTGGTGCCGCAGCGGATTTAATCGAAGGGGGAGCAATACGAGATAGTAACTTATTCCACAGTTTGATCGAATTTAATGTTGGTAATGGTCAACGAGTGTATTTTGCTAATCCCGATGGCATTACTAATATATTGACTCGTGTCACCGGTAGCACCCTCTCTCAAATTCTGGGCACCTTGGGAGTAAACGGTAGCGCTAATTTATTCTTGCTTAATCCCAATGGTATTGCATTTGGATCTAATGCTCGCTTAGAGGTTGTCTGAGAAGTCTCATTTGCTACATCCAAGCCCCCTAAATCCCCCAATTTTGGGGGACTTTTAGAAGCAAATTGACTCTTGTTCCCCCCAAAGTTGGGGGGCTAGGGGGGCAAAATTCAGTATCAAAAAACTTTTCAGATATCCTCTTAGATGTAGCAGGCTCCTTTGTTGCTAGCACTGCTGATAGTGCGGTATTTGACAATGGTTTCAATTTTAGCGCTAGTAATCCACAGGCCCCACCATTGTTAACCATCAATATTCCCATCGGTTTGCAATATGGTAGCAATCCTGGTTCAGTAAACGTGACAGGAGCTACCTTAACGATCGAGACTGGGCAAACCATGGCCTTACTTGGGGGTGAAGTTAACCTCAATGGTGCCACCCTTCAAGTGCCAGGGGGACGGGTAGAATTAGGAGGATTATCCAGTCGAGGAACCGTTACGCTCAATGGCGCAACATCCGTAAGTTTTCCCGATGGAGTCCAACCAGCTGATATTTCCTTGACTAACAGTAGCTTAGTAGATTTGACACTCCCCGCCCTGGAAGGACGGGGATTCTTGTTTCAACGAGGTGACTTGTTATCCCTTGCCGGAGCCAGGAAAAATAGAGGTCTCCTCTCCCCAAGCGTAGTTGGTCTTTGACCTAGGTTTCGGTGTGCCGGAGACGAAACCTTAGAAGAGTGGAGCCTTAATCATAAAGTTTTAACCAAAGGTGCGCTTTCCGTCGGCGAATTAAATTCGCCACGGGTCGCACCTCTTTTACCCATAGCCGACTAACCATAAAGGCTCCACTCTTCTAAGGTAACTTCCCACCCCACCGTACCTTTTTTTTATATAGATAGATACTTTTTTTGATCTAATTTTTTCCTAGACGTTCAAGTCGTTAGACCCAATGGAGCAATATGTACGCTCTACATATTTTTTACGTTGCCTACTTATGATTAGATAGTATCTCTCTACTTTTAAAGTTTATTGTTTATGCTTTCATTATAGCACATCTCTTACAAACTTTCATTGAAAGCCGTCGAACGAAGGACGGGGCTTTAAACCCAAAATTTTCGGTAACTAATGTCAATGGCGGAAATATTGCCATCAATGGTGCTAACTTCGACATGTCAGCCAGTGAGTTACAAGCTGGATTGACCTCAGGAGAATCGATACCAGATGCAGTAGCTGGCAATATAACTATTAACGCCAAAGGCAATACCAATCTCAGTGACAGGAGTTTGATTGCTAATGATGTAGAAACTGGAGCGATTGGCAATGGCGGTTTCATAGAGCTAACCACTAGCGCCCTTACCATCACTGGTGGCTCAAGAATTCAAACCATTACCAATAGCAATGGGGCATCAGGAGATATTGAGATTAATGCCAATGGTGCCATTGAGATCTCCGGTTTTACTGAAGATGGTTTATTTAGCGGGATTCTAACTCGTTCCGCTGTTGACACTAGTGGCCCGGGAGGCAACATTACCATTAATAATTCCCAAGGGTCACTGAATCTAGCGAATCGGGGATTTATCGGTACAGTTACCAATAGTAGTAGTAATGGCGGTGCGATCGCACTCCATCTCAATAACTTAGTCCTTGACACTGGTGGACAGATTATCACCGCTACCACCAACCTAGGTAATGCTGGGGATATCACGATTAAGGCTAGCGAAAGTGTCACTATCTCTGGGGAAAGTCGGGATTTTCTCCCTAATCCTTTGTTGGAATTAGAAACCTTTGACCTAAATGCTCTGGAGTTTATTACTGAACCCAATCCCAACGTGGCGGAATCTGGACCTGGAGGAATTCCCTATGTTTCCATTGAACGGACTCCAGAACAGATTATTAATGGCACCACCGTATTGGGTGCAGCAGAAAATCAAATCGATTACTTCTCCTTCAGCATCACCACTCTTCACAGTCGAGCTATTTTCGACATCGACAATGGCTTTACAGGGGGAGACGGCAACGTAGATACCAAGATTTTCCTGTTTAATCAAGGCACAGGAGAATTATTAGAGGTCAATGAGGATTCTTTGACCGCTGATGGTGCCGGTGGAAGTTTACAAGTCTTTGGCAGTTTCACCACAGACTCCTTAATTGATACCACTATTACTGAGCCAGGGGTTTACTTAATCGGAGTCGGTGCCTTCCCCTCTGATGTTAGTAATAATGAATTGATCGAGGGCGCAACACCAGAAGTGGGGGACACTTACACCCTGCAAGTGTCTCTAGAAAACCTTGGCACAGAGGGAGTCTCGTTACCGGAAGACCGTTTCAATCCAGCTAACTTTAATCCTAATGTGGAAGCCAGGAGCGGCTTATTTTCAGAATCGATCGGCACAGGGGATGGTGGCAGCTTAACGATTAATACTGACAAATTGATACTGAACAATGGTGGTAGAATCTCCACCGATACCTTTGATGCTGGTGCTGGTGGCAATATTACCTTCAATGTCGGCTCATTGCTGGAAGTGAATGGATCAAGCTTAATCTCAAGCATTGTCCGGGGTAAGGGAAATGGGGGCAACCTCGTGATTGATACCAAAAAATTCCAGCTGAACGGGGGTATTGTAATTACCGAGACCTTGAGCTCCGGTAATGCTGGTCAGATTACCATGACTGCAAACGAATCTATGATGCTTTCAAGTACCGTTGAAGAGCGTGGGCGCATCGATAGCAACGCCACACTTGAAGCAACTGGCCAGCTTGGGAGGGTGGTTGTTGACACTCCAGTTTTGCAGTTGCGTGATGGCGCTCAAATTCGCTCCATTAATCGGGGTAATGGGGATGGGGACAGTGTAATAGTTAGAGCTAACTTAGTCGAAGCCATTGGTAGCTCACCTGATCGTCTTCTATTTGCCAGCGGCTTTTATACATCTACACAGGGCTCCGGGGATGGGGGCAATTTAACCATTGAAACTCAGCATTTGCTTGTCAGTGATCAAGCAAGATTTTCCTCTTCTACCCGTGGAGCTGGGGATGCTGGCACTATTACCATTCGGGCCAAGGCTGGTAATCTCGACATTACCGCTGAGTCGATTGTATTAGATCAATTAGGGAGCCTTTCTGCTGAAGTCAGTGCTGGGGAGCAGGGCAATATTATCCTGGATTCCCAGCTAATCCTAATGCGCGATCGCAGTAATATCAGTACCAATGCCGAAAATGCTGCCACTGGCGGTAATATTACTATTGATACTGACTTGCTAGTTGCCCTAGAAAATAGCGATATCACGGCCAATGCTGAAGATAGCTTTGGCGGACGAGTGATTATCAATAGACATCTCCAGAAACTCGGTTTTGACCCAGGCAGTGCAAGGGTTTGAGGTTAATTTTTGGAGATGTCTAATGCCTTAGGCATTTTTGGCACTGAATTTCGAGAACAAAAAACCCCAGATAGTGATATTACCGCTTCTTCCCAACTGGGAGCTTCCTTTAGCGGTACTGTGGAAATTAATGCACCTGACCCCGACCCTAGCGCTGCATTATTCCAGCTACCGGAAAATTTTGTTAATCCCAAACTGCTAGTTGCCACTGGTTGCGGTACCGATCTCGGCAATCAATTTACCCAATTTGGGCGGGGTGGCTTACCCACAGACCCCACTAAACCTCTTGTGGGTGAAACCCTGTGGATGGATTTACGGCCATTACCTCGCCACAGAACTCGCCGCCGGAAAAATCCTGATCATGCTGCTAAGCCCAATGCAGTTAACTCACGTCGGTCTAGAATTATTGAAGCTAATCGATGGATTCTTAATAAGGACGGAGTGGTAGAGTTAGTGCCTGATTCACCTCAGTCGAGTCCGTTCATTTCCTGGTTTGAACCTTATTATTGCGTAAGGTAACAGAAATGGGGCAATAACTCTACTTTTCTCTAGTTTTAGGGTTCCTTAATCATTCACCCTAATAATTATCATCTCATTGCTATTTCTAGACCAATACAATAAGTGTTACAAATAGTTAACCAGTATAATATCTGTCAGTAGTTTTTCTATAATTAAATTATAGAACCCTATCACATTGAGTAGCATCTGACTACAGCACTGACTAAACCACTGACTACAATAAATTATTCACTCAACGTCTTCAAGGTCAGGGATTATAGCTTCCAGCGAACCTCAGTATCTTACCCATCTTCCCTATCTTTACCAGACAAGGGCAACCCTTAATTTATTTTCTGGAAGTACTTAAATTCCATGTCTTCGAGCCCCCATTTGAATAATTTGAAGAGACGAGGAAAAACTAATCATGGCTTACAAAAAGATTCTGGTAGCAATGGACCGCTCATCCCAAGCAGAAGCAGTGTTTGAACAGGCTTTAGACCTAGCCGAAAAGGAACAGAGTACTCTGATGCTAGTACACTGCCTTAACTGGGAACCTCAGGAAATGATGACTCCTTACGTAGGTCTTGGCACCATAGCCGATGTAGACGTGTATGGTAGTATCCGAAAGGTTCAGCAAGAAAATCTCCAAAAACACCTTGAGGAAAACAAAGGGTGGCTAAGGAGTTATGCTCAACAGGCAAATGCTGATGGTATCGCTGCCGAAGTATCTTGTCAATTGGCAGATCCGGGTCTAGGAATTTGTGATCTAGCCCAAAAGTGGGGTGCGGATTTAATTGTTCTAGGTCGTCGAGGGCTTGGGGGTTTAAAAGAAATGGTGCTGGGTAGTGTGAGTAACTATGTTGTTCACCATGCTCCTTGCTCAGTGTTGGTAGTTCAAGGGGTAGCAACCCCAAGCATTGAGTTAAGCACTACAGCCACTCCAGTAACTAGAGATACAAAGTAGACATAGACACCCTTGACATTCTAAGGCTTTAGGGATTATGCATTTTTTACATAGATGGCTCAAATAGACTGATTAATCACTAATCATTCTTACTATCACCAGTGGTCTAGTCTCTTTTTGAGAACAGGACTTAGGCAATAACTCTACTAGTAGGGTGCGTTAATAACGCACCCTACTAGTTATAGGTTTTGGAGTCCAGTTTTGTGTAAGTTGTGGGAGTTATTTTGCCGGGAATTTCGCAACAACTGTGGCTTGTTGATGTTAGTTTGCTTGTA
>NZ_JAAHIE010000173.1:0-13198 GCF_010671945.1 Moorena sp. SIO4E2 | reverse complement strand
AGGCACGTAAGTGGCTGACTTGCCCAGCATTTAAGGCCGTAGGCCACGCTACGCGAACGGCTTTGTTTATCAGTACATATATTATAGCAATTTTATAATACCCTGTGCAAAATTCATCCCACACCTAATGCGTAGCATAGGTGTGGGATGAATTTTGCCGGACAGCTAAAAAACGTCAAAAAAGTTCTAACACCAGGATCGAGAGCAACTACCTTGCCTTGATTCTCGGCTTTGTTTCGAGTTGCTTTGTAAGGGACTACTAAATAATAGTCCCCATTGGTGCTAATTAATCGATAGTCACATAGGTGATCTGGTAGGCTTTCAGCAAAGGTTAACTCTCCTAATTTTGTAGGGTAGATCCCCTTTACTGAAACAGCGGATTTTGGGATGTAGCAAGACTGAACAGGAGTTTTTCGAGACCTAAAGCGAACTCGATTAATTTGCCCAGTCAAATTGTATTTTTTCTTAGCCTCTATGACCGCAGTGCAGGCATCCTTTATCCCTATCGATTTAATTTGATAAGGTACTGTTTTACACCATTCAGGAAGACTGTTAAGGATGTCAGTCTTGATGGCCAACCAGTTAGCTTTAACTTCGCCATTTTTGAGGATTTCTACGGTCTTGTTGAAAACATAACGGGACACTCCAAACCAGCGATTAATCAATTGACGTTGGTCAGCTTTTAGGAATAGTCGGATCTTTTTTGATTTTTGAACCGTATTTCCTGAGTCCTTGGACTCTACAAGAGCAGACGTGAATGATTGAGAGAATATCGGCGGTAAATTCTGATCAAAGACAGCTTTCAGGGTTGTCGGATCCCATGATTTTTCCACCGTTGAGACTGACCGGAGATGAAACCTTAGAGTAGTGCAGCCTTACTACAAAACCTTTACCCTATGCTGCATAATTTACCAACTATAAAGGCTGCACTACTCTTACGGTAACTTCTAACCAAGTACTCAAAGAGTTCAAACCCAAACCGGGTAAGTCTGTCGAGACAGGCAACAATAATTGTGAGCTGATCCCCACGCATAAGTCGCTCCAGTATGGTTTTAAGCCCAAATCTTTTGTAGTTAAGTCCTGATCCGATGTCAAAGATGATTTCCGCTTCTGGATAGAGGGAGTGCATATAAGCAACCTGTCGATTAAGGTCATTCCTTTGTTTTTGGCTGCTGAGGAGGCAGTAACAGATAGTAGCAACCACAGTTTTGCCCGCCTTTCCGAAGGTGAGTAAGCTTTCTGTATCGAAGAGTCTGTAACCACTTGGGGTGCGTTCGCATTTGATCGTGCCATTATCTGCATACTTGCGAAAGGTATTTCTGGAGAGTCCCGTAAGTTCGACCGCCTTACGTAGTGGTATCAGTAACCTCCCTTAAGTATACCAAATAGTTGTAGAGATTGCTAGACTATGTGACACTTTTTATAACTGTATACAAACCTTTTGATTTATCCGTCTGATGGGATGCCAGTGCGTTTTAAGGCCAGAGACTTGCAGTGTATTGAGGAAACTTAGTATTGCTTGGTGCAGTTTTAGCTAAGTTTTCGTTTGTGTTAGTAAGTTAACTGGCTTTTTATGATTAGTATTGGGAATGCGATCGCATCCTTGTTTTATGTGGTCATATACCGTAGCTATTCAGGTATCAGCTATTAGCTATCAGCGTGTCGCGTATCAGCTTATGCGCTACACGCACACTACTTGAGGTGCCATTGGCCAAAGGCTGACCGCTAAACGCTGACCGCTGAATGCTTACCATATACCCAGTCATGCCCCTGACCCCTAACAGGTGTCTTGAGCTTAACGGTAAGGTATTAATACCGTGTTAAGCTTATAGGTTAAGACGCTCTCGACCACTATCTTATCATAGGCACGGACAACTATGCGACCTGATTTGCAGGACTTGGTGATTTCAGAGGACTATCTATCCAATTTGATTGGGGAGAAGCCAGAGCGAGTCAGAGGTTTTTTCCTAGAGAAACCAAAAGAACCAGGAGATTTCCTGATCAAATTGGGTAGAGGTACCTTTCTATGGTTGAAATATAAGGCAGTTAGACGGCTGGTGAAAGAAGTGGATCGATACAATACGGTGATTAGAGCTGTATACATTAATGATCAATTGGAAGAAGCTGGTAATCCAGGTGTTGGTCTCAGCAATCGGGAGCGAGTGCTCGAAGCCCTTAAGGTGATGAAAACGGATTTAGTGCGTGCCTTGAAGACAGAACGAATTCTCAGAGAGAATAAGCAGTTTATTACTAAGAATCCTCAGCTATTTACTACTAATTTAACCACCTTGACTGCCCTGCACTTGAGTGATCAGGCCAGTGAGTATGGACGAGTGCTAGATCAAGCCTTGCAGGTGGCAGTGGGGGTGCAAGAGGAAATGAGAAAATTGCAGAATCAGCGTTAGGGGCGGATAATCTATTTATTTTAGGGAGTCGGGAATCGGGAGTCGGGAGTCGGGAATCGGGAGTCGGGAATCGGGAATCGGGAATCGGGAGTCGGGAATCGGGAGTCGGCAGGGTTATTTCATTCTGGATCTAGGTAACGAGTTTAAAGGCTTTCAGCCATCACATACCTGAATGCTCGAAGGCTGAAAAGACGTATCCTCGTCAATGCATAAAATATTGCAATTTAGAATGAAACAGCCCTGGGGAGTCGGGAATCGGGAACAGAGAAAAAATTCTGTGCATCGCTGGTTTTTTAAATATTAAGGTTGTGTTTAGCTCTCAGACTGTGTTTAGTTTACCAGGTGGTGGCGATCGCTCTCCCGATGTAGCTTGGGTAGCGCTGGAAAGATGGAAAGCACTGAGTCAAACAGAAAGAGAAGGTTTTCCACCCATTTGCCCCGATTTTGTGATTGAGTTGCGCTCACGGACAGATCGATTAAAGCCCCTACAGGAGAAAATCCAAGAGTATCTAGCCAGTGGCTTGCGTTTGGGTTGGTTGATTAATCCTCAGGATAAACTGGTAGAAATTTATCTGGCAAATCAACCTGTGGAAGTAGTAGCAATGCCTGTAGTGTTAACAGGAAATGAGGTGTTACTGGGGTTTAGTTTAGAATTTAGAATTTAGAATGAAGAATTTAGAATGAAGAATTTAGAATGAAGAATTTAGAATGAAGAATTTAGAATGAAGAATTTAGAATGAAGAATTTAGAATGAAGAATTTAGAATGAAGAATTTAGAATGAAGAATGAAGAATGAAGAATTTAGAATGAAGAATTTAGAATGAAGAATTTAGAATGAAGAATTTAGAATTTAGTGGCTAGTGGTGCTTTAGGGACGGGCTCGCCCTGATTTTATCGGTAGCCAGTGTTGGGACAGTCCGTCCGGAAATGAAACGGGCAAGATGCCCGTTCCACGCCTGATGCCCATTCCAACCACCAGGTCAAACAGCTTTTAGGAGATGCACCCAGCCACAAGCGCGTTCGCTTTTAGCGTGGCCTACGGCCAATCGCGTAGCGTGACCTTTGGTCAATCGCATTTTGGCTTTCTTGGTCTGTTGCTAACCTTTCCCCCCATCCAAGAAAACAGTTGTGCAATTTGATCAGTATGAATAGCTCTGGCTATAGGTTCCGATATCCACCCGGGAAAAAACCTATATCATATATATATTATTACTATGAAAACAGCTATATAATATACCCTATTCTTTCTTCCCACACTCTCCCATCGGGTGCATCTCCTAAAAGTTGTTTGACCCAGCAGTGGTGCGTTACGGGCAGCAACCTAACCCTGGCGCTTGAGCAAAACATACCAAGCCCCTAACTTGTCACAAATCATTTAGGATTGCTATATTTTGTTTAAATGGATTTGAGTCAATTTACATTGAGGGGTACAATAAATGACGGCTCCACTCTCTTTGTCCAAACTACTAAGCCCTTTTGAATTAGGTGATTTATCTTTAAAAAACCGAGTAGTAATGCCTCCTTTAACTAGAGGGAGAGCAGTTAATATGGGTATTCCCAATGATTTAATGGTGGAATATTATACTCAAAGAACTGGAGTAGGTCTAATTATCACTGAAGGTACTTTTATTTCCCCTCAAGCTAACGGTTGGGTAAATGCTCCTGGTATTTATACTCTGGAACAAACTGAAGGGTGGAAAAAAGTTGTTAGTGGTGTACACTCTAAAAATACGCCATTATTTTTGCAGCTTTGGCACTGTGGTCGGGCTTCTCATAGTAGTTTCCATGATGGTAAGCTAGCTGTTGCTCCTTCAGCCATTAAAATTAACGAAGAATATGTTCATACCCCTCAGGGAAAACAGCCTCACGAAACCCCACGAGCCCTGGAAACTGAAGAAATACCCCAAATAGTAGAAGAGTATAAAAAAGCGGCTGAAAATGCCAAACAGGCAGGTTTTGATGGGGTAGAGATTCATTCAGCTAATGGTTATTTACTGGACTCTTTTCTGCAATCTAAAACCAACCAAAGAACAGATGACTATGGTGGTAGTATTGATAATCGATATCGTTTACTCAAAGAAGTAATCGAAGCTGTAATAACTGTTTTACCAGTCAATAGAGTAGGGGTTCGTTTGTCTCCTAATGGTCTATTTAATGATATGGGGTCTGTGGATTATCGTGAAACATTTCTTTATGTAGCTAAAGAGTTAAACAGTTATGGGTTAGCTTATATCCATATATTAGATGGATTGGCTTTTGGATTTCATGAATTAGGAGAACCGATGACTTTGGCTGAGCTTAGAAACGTTTTTGATGGTCCAATTATTGGTAATTGCGGCTATACTAAAGAAACAGCTGAAGCGGCAATTCAAGAAGGTGTGGCAGATTTAATTGCTTTCGGAAGACCGATTCTAAGTAATCCAGATTTGGTTGCTCGCTTCGCTAATAATTGGCCCCTCAATCCTATTCCAGATGTTAAAGTTTGGTATTCTCCAGGTAAAGAAGGTTATACTGACTTTCCTACTTATAATAAGGCAAACTAGCGAGGCTGTTACTAAGTGCGGTCTAGCCTGAATTGTAAACCCTAAAGGCTTTTAGGGTTTACAATTTTTTGAGCGAACAGCGGTTCATTACGGGGCAGGCTGTCCCAACTATTGCGTCTTGCGTCTTGTGTCTTGCGTCTTGCGTCTTGCCTGCTCCCTGTTCCCTGTTCCCTGCTCCCTGCTCCCTACTCCCTACTCCCTAAAGATCTATAATAATAGATAAACCAAAAAACAACTACCAAGATCATGCTAGATTGGTTAGCACTGTGGGGAATTTCTAGTGCTGGTGGCTATCTCGCCAAAGAAGTGATCGGTCCCTTGGCCAAAGACGCTCTAGAAGACTACACTAAAGATTTTTTCAAAGAATCTATCAAAGATTATACCGGACTATCGGAGCAAGATACCCAGAAAAAACTCTTGGTTAAAGCCTTAAAAGCTTTTGTAGCTTTAGTTGGACAAGAATTAAAGGTTGCTGACCTATCTAAGCAAGAAATAAAACAATATACTAAACCCCTCAAGCAGTATATTAAGAACCAATCCGTTAAAGCTATCCTGGGAAGTGCCTTTAACTATGGCTGTAAAGAAATAGATACCGATACATTAGCCAAGACTTGGGTTGAGCTGAAGTTATTATCATTACCGGAAGAATTTCGTTGGAAGTATATTGGTAAACAGTATCTCAAGCAAGTACAAACTATAATCAAGCAATCGGATAAGTTACGGCCTATCTGGGATTCCCAAACGTTAGATGCGATCGCAAAAAACACTAACGCTACAGCAGGCATTATCCCTGATTTTAACTTAAGGGAGTATCAAGAAGCACTCCTAGAGAGCTACGGTAATGTTAAACTAGATAGTTTAGATACCGATGGTTCTGCCTATAATCAACTAAAACTCTGGACGATATTTATCCCCCAAAATGTGCGAGAGGTTCATGACTTGATGCCAGAGGCGATTCATGAACTGCCTAAGGATTATTATCAAAAACTGCTAGAGAGTGGTCAACTAGAACAGGAAATTGACCAAAAGGAGTTGCAACGAGCTAAAAAGCTTTATTATCAACAGCCGATAAAATCCGTATTGGATGTGATCAAGGACTCTCAAGGCTATCGGTATTTGGTGGTTTTAGGAGACCCAGGCTCTGGTAAATCTACTTTGTTGCAATATTTAGCATTGGAGTGGGCAAGAACCGATCTAACTACTGCCCTTTCTCTACCAATTCCCTTACTGATTGAATTACGCACCTATATCCGGAATCGCGATAGTGGACAGTGTCATAATTTCTTGGAATTCTGTCATCAAAGCAGTGGATATATCTGTCATCTCAATCAACATCACCTTGATGAGCAGTTAAAGGCTGGTAATGCCTTAGTGATGTTTGATGGGTTGGATGAAGTCTTTGAGCCAGGTAAACGAGAAGATGTAATTACGGATATTCATCGCTTTACCAATACCTATCCTAAAGTAAGATTAATTGTGACATCTCGGGTAATTGGTTATAAACCCCAACGGCTACGGGATGCTGAATTTCGTCATGTTATGCTCCAAGACTTGGAGTCCGAACAAATTCAAACCTTTATCGAGCACTGGCATGAATTAACCTTTACGGATCAAGCCGATAAAGTTAGGAAACGGGAGCGCTTACAAAACGCAATCAAGACATCCTCCCCAATTCGACAACTGGCGCAAAATCCCCTATTACTAACCATGATGGCAATCCTGAATCGCAATCAAGAATTGCCTCGTGACCGCTCTGAACTCTATAACCAATCCTCTCGATTACTGCTCCATCGATGGGATGTGGAACGAGCATTACTAGAAGATAATCGTCTTGACCCCAAGACAATTGATTATCAAGATAAGCAACAGATGCTGGGAAAAGTGGCAGATTTCATGCAGGGTAATCAAGCAGGATTAGCGGGAAATCTGATTAGTGCAGAGGATTTAGAACGGATTATCTTCGAGGAGTTGAAACTACGGGAAGTTACTAATCCAAGAGCGGTGGCTAAGGTAATGATTAATCAGTTGCGCACCCGCAATTTTATCTTGTGTTTCATGGGAGCAGATTACTACGCCTTTGTGCATCGGACATTTTTGGAATATTTCTGTGCTTGGGAATTTGTCAGGAAATTTGAGAAAACCCAGAAGATTGACCTAGAACAGTTACAAACCCAAGTATTTGGTCAGCACTGGCGGGATGAATCTTGGCATGAAGTGCTGAGGTTGATTGTGGGCATGATTGATTCCAGAAAAGCTGGAGAAATTATTGAGTATTTGATAGCACAATATGGAGAGAGTAATAGGTTTGGAAATTTATTTTTGGCAGCAGATTTTTTATCTGAGGTGAGGAATCGCTATGAGATTAAATCAACAGATACTACATTACTGAATCGCGTCAAAGACTTAATTAATTATGATCAAAATAGAAAAAGATTCAGTGATAGTGATATTCGCACTAACGCTGTGGTAGCAGTAGCCACCCATTGGCAAGACCACCCAGATACCTTAGCCCTACTTCAAAAATGGGCTCGCTCTGATCAAGATGGGAATGTGCAAGCTACAGCAATTGAACAGTTAGCTCAAGGTTACCAAGACCACCCAGATACCTTAGCCCTACTTCAAGCATGGGCTCGCTCTGATAAAAATTCGTGGGTGCGACCTACAGCAATTATAAAGTTAGCTCAAGGTTACCAAGACCACCCAGATACCTTAGCCCTACTTCAAGAATCGGCTCGCTCTGATAAACATTCGTGGGTGCGAGGTGAAGCAATTAAACAGTTAGCTCAAGGTTACCAAGACCACCCAGATACCTTAGCCCTACTTCAAGAATCGGCTCGCTCTGATACTGATTCGGATGTGCGAGGTGAAGCAATTAAACAGTTAGCTCAAGGTTACCAAGACCACCCAGATACCTTAGCCCTACTTCAAGCATGGGCTCGCTCTGATAAAAATTCGTGGGTGCGACGTACAGCAATTGTACAGTTAGCTCAAGGTTACCAAGACCACCCAGATACCTTAGCCCTACTTCAAGCATGGGCTCGCTCTGATACTGATTCGTCGGTGCGAGTTACAGCAATTGAACAGTTAGCTCAAGGTTACCAAGACCACCCAGATACCTTAGCCCTACTTCAAGAATCGGCTCGCTCTGATACTAATTCGTGGGTGCGAGTTACAGCAATTGAACAGTTAGCTCAAGGTTACAAAGACCACCTAGATACTTTACCCCTACTTCAAGAATTGGCTCGCTCTGATACTGATTCGGATGTGCGAGGTATAGCAATTGAACAGTTAGCTCAAGCTTGGCACAATCAGCCTTGGTTATGGGAATTTTTACGCGATCGCACTCTCCATGACCCTTTTGAGCGTAAGAAATTATGGGATGACAATCCTCGACAAGCAGCCCTTAAGGCCATCCTCGAATATTATCCTAACCATTCCCAAATCCAATCCTTATTGGAGGATAGAGCAGACCATGACTCCGATCCTAAACTACGGAAGTTTGCTCAGGAGGAATTGGCCAGATTATCGAGGTTTTGATAGTAATCAAGTATAGAGGGTTTTCAAACGAGTTGTAAATTAATCGATGGTCGAAAAAGGCAAAATGCAACAGGCAAGAGGCAATAGGGGCAAGAGTTACAGAGTTTTTTATTAAACTAAAAAAAGACCTTTTCCGTTTACATCTCAAATGTAAAGCCTATATATACATACCAGAGTTATGGTTAACAGACAGTAAAAAACTCCCAAAGTCAAAAACCTTGGGAGGGTCATTTTAGGTTATATTCAACCCAGTCTAGCATCCGTATTTGATTAGTATGGATCATCAAATCAAGTACCGACATTTGCTTCTAGCCACTTAGCAATCGCATTTTGGCTTTCTTGGTCTGTTGCTAACCTTTCCATCATTTATCCACAGCGGTTCCCTCACTTAGCCAGCTCCCTCAAAGCATTTTCATACCTCTTGCTGACTTTCTGATAAGCTGCCATTACCGTTTCAAACTCAGGGTCTTTCGTGGTGATTTCAACACCATCAGCGGTTTCTGTGATAAATACAGTATCTCCCTGGCCAACATTCAGCTTTTGTAGGATCTCTTCAGGTAGAGTTATGCCTAGGGAATTACCAATTTTATTAATTGTGAGCTTGTACATATTGTAAAGGGAGTCGGGAGTCGTAAAAATCCTATATTATTATATATATATCATTACTATGAAAACCGCTATATAATATTCCCTATTCTTTCTCCCTACACTTCCCACACTTCCTGCGCCCCCGCCCCAAACTCTTCCCCCTACTCCCGATTCCCTACTCCCTATCAACGCGACAAAATCAAATTCAAAACATTCAACTCATTAGATGTCAACAAATACTTATCCGTAAACATCTTTGCTCTGAGTTGCTCTAGGGAATAGCTGTTAAATACAATAAACGGAAAATCTTGATACTCGTGACCAATGGGTAAAACATTATCAACCGGGTAAAATGTGCGAATATAACTACTCATAATCTTCCGAAATCGAGCATCTTCCGGTTCTTCCGGTTTAGAATCAAAATATTTCTTCAAAGCCTCTCCAGCAATAAAGGTAAATAAGGGCAACGCATAATATTGGTCAAATCCTTTAGATTTCTGCTCAAACCATTGGGTTTTAGGAGCTGAATTGCCTAGGGTTTCCAGTAACTCTATGCCATCCTTAAGCCCAGAGCGTAGGTTTTCTGGATAAGACTTACTGGCACTCATTTTACCCATAGTTTCCAACAGCTCATTGGTAATATATCTCACTAGTTTTACCAAATTGATCTGATAGGTTTCCTGTAATCCATTAGCAATCGGTACCACCAGCAAGGCACCACTAATGTAAGCTGTCTCAATAGCGCCTAAGTTTAGTAATTTATCCAACCCATGGTTAACCAACTGATTAAATTGGTTATTGAAAGACTCTACTAAAGAAATATAATTGGATTCTGCTGTATTCTTAACTAAAAACTCCGCTTGATTAAGTAAATCCTTTAGTTTAGTAGACACTTCCTCTAAAGGGTCATCCCATGGTTTCCGCTTATATTCATTCTTCAGCTCACGGATCAGATTAGCAATCTGAGCACTAAACCTATTCCCTACGGCTGAAATCGACTTACCTCCAATGGGAATTATCAAGAAATTGTCCCGACCAATCTGTCCATAGCCCTGGATGCGAGTCATGATCGACCCTTTCAACAGTAAGAGAATATTCAACAGACTCAGCACACTTTCCTTGATAAACAACTGCTGTTGCTGGTCATCCTCAGCATCATAATAAACAGAACGCTCAGCTAAATAGAAAATAAGTTCTTTATCTTGATTGTCTAGAGTCTTAACTACTCCATCGTCTTCATACTGACCACGACCTCTGTAAATTACTTGAATCACTTCCATCAGGTTATGCTCAATCTCGAACCGAGGGATTTCCACCAGGATATGCTTAGCCTTGGGAAAGGATAGACCTCGACTCCCGGAAGCAGTCATAAACACCACCTTTACCTGATTTTTATACTGCTGGATTTGCTTCTTTTCGTATTCAGATATATTAGCATGGATTTCCAGATAATCCTGATACTTGGTAAACTCCCCTAGCTCCTTTCTAATGCTGTCAATTAGTTGCGCTAATCTCTGCTTATCCTGGATATAGACCAGTATTTGCTCAACATCAGACCGATTCATTAATGCCTGGATATCTTGAAAAATTGTTTTTTGAAGAGATTTTCCTAAAATATCCTGTTGCTTTAAATTAGCTTCTTCACTAAATCGACAAGACTCCACCAAAACCTTGTAAGTGATAGATAATTTGCTAGCTGGATAGGAATTAGCATTGATAACCGTTGCCTCTAAACCCTTAAATTTAAACCGTTGCCGTGAAAGGGGTAATCCCAAACCAGAATTTGCCGAATTTCCCACACTCCGGAAGTAAATCTTATCCGGTTCCGATGAAATGTCAGATAAATGTTGGTCAATTACCCCTGGATCAACAATGGAAGCATCTGCTACAATTACCTTAGTGTTAAAGCCATGGCCATTATTGATCAATTTATAGTTAGATAGTATCCTGTGAATACCATTTAAAAACTCAACTCCGCCATCATCCCCAGTTATCTCATCGATCATTATAAATAAATGCTTGATTCTGCTAGATATAGCCTGCATCTTAGCAGGAATAACCAACCCTTCTCCTTTGTTGTAAGCGTTTCTGAAAATTTTTTCAAAATGCTCTAAGGTGTTGCCCCTCGGAGTTGCTTTCAAAGACTGGATAGACACCGTAGCAACAATACTATTAGACGTCTGCTCATCCACAAGGCAATAGATGGCTTCACAAATACTACTTAAAACTCCTTTAGACTTTTTGCCACGGTCTTGAATTTCCTCATCCGTTAATCGCTTCAGCTTATTCGAGCGCCTTCCCGATGGTTGAATCGTTCTACTATCGAAAAAATCAACATCTTTGATATTAAAATCGTCTTGACACTCATTCCAGAGGTATTGGACAGTGTAGCGTCCAAAGTTGTCGGAAATTAAATTAGCATTAGTGTTGATAGCGATTAGCTGATTATCGCACAACTCTCCGGTAGCTGAGTCTTTAAACTTCTCGATAATGTCAAGATTGACTTGTTTCCTGGGACTGACGTAGAAAAACAAAAATCCCTCGTCAACATGACCCTTTAAAAATTTTGCGATCGCAGTCGTCTTACCAATGCCTGGATTGCCTGTTAAAAACAGATAGGTCTGGTCAGAAACCAGCGCCTTCGTAATCAATTCCCCATGAGCATCCCGCAAATTCATTGCTGTACTTAACCCGACACTTAATCCCAGTTGCTTGCTTAGATCGGGTGGCACCTGAGCAATAGAATTAACAAACCCCTGGATGTGCTCTTTATGATTTACTTTGGTTATAGTATCTGGTTGGATTGCTAACAAATTATCCACAAACTGCTTACCGTCCTGAAAACTGCGATAAGCATTCCGTTGGATTTGCTTTAACACCTGGTGACGGGCATCCTTAATCTCTTTAGGACTAGAATCATGTTTATAAATCTCGTGACAGGTGTCCAAAACCTCTCGATTCGTCTGGTTTACAGACATAGCACTAATTCCGCGATCGCTATAGCCCACTACATTAGATACTACCGATGTCTGATCCGAGAAAATACCAATCTCTCTCAGGAATTGATTAAAGCTATGAGCATAACTACCGGCCTGAATTAACTTACTAGTTTCCTTATCTCTGAACTTAAATGCAGTAAAATAACTCTTCAGCTCTTTAGCGAACTTAAAATCTAAGTTTTTCGTATCTAAGCGAAGCTTAGAAAAAACACTTTTAGATTTCAAATAGTTAATATCACGAATTAATCCATGCCGGAGAATATCTACATAATTCAAGTTTTCAATATCCGCATCTGTCTTAATCGAAAACACCGATAAATCCACACAAAGCACCCGAAACTCCCTACCGCGATAACTTAGCAGCATCAGAGTATCGGCTTTCAGAAACTCTCCCTTCTTAGAATACTCCCTAATGTAACTGTTCAAATTGTTAGCATTAAAATTATTAACCCGAGCCACAGTATTCCTAGAAGGTCTGGTTTGACTACCTAACTCCTGATCAAATTGAGACAATACCTCCTTATACCATTGATCATCTCCTTTACAATAGGTACCGATACTATTATCATCACAGAAACAGCACTGGTAATAGACAATTTCTAGATGACGCCGCTTATGTTCTTTACTCCAACCGATAGCCTTGAGATAATCCCGAAAGAAGTTCAAACCAGATAAGAAGCCTTTCTGAAGGAAAAACGTACTCCATTTTTCAGCCATCTCTCTTTCCAAAGGACTGATCAGCTTATCCACAATCCGCTGGAGCATATTACGAAACTTCAGTTGCTGCAAATCGTGATCATATAAATTACCAAAATTGTGCTTAATCTTCTTTTCCTCAATGTCAGCTAGAATGCCAATATTAAATCCAACTTCAAAGAGGCGACCTAAATCTTCTGCTATTTTAGTCATGGTTTAAAGGGAGTAGGGTGCGTTAATGAAATGTAACGCACCATCGGGAGTAGGGTGCGTTAATGAAATGTAACGCACCATCGGGAGTAGTGGACTGACACAGCTAATTTGGTGCATTAGAATCTGCCATCTCTTCCTCTTCAAACACTGGATAAAGATGTTTAAGTTTGACTCTGGCATCCGGGGTTGAAAAATGCCAAATTACTTGACTGGCTGT
>NZ_JAAHIE010000172.1:0-13219 GCF_010671945.1 Moorena sp. SIO4E2 | reverse complement strand
ATGCTTACGCAGGGTGCCGTTCAATGGCAGCTATATTGAACTACTAGCCCCGTGGAACATTGTGACATCTCACAGCAACTTTTCAAAGCGTCATTCGACCTATAGTGTGTAATGTGTGTGTAATGTGTGAGTGATTGAGGAGTGAAGTGCTATGGGAGAGCTTCAGCAGAGGATTGGTATAACACCATTACAGTCGGAATCTGTCACACAAATCCTACGGGATGATACTGACTGCCTAACTGACTCGTTTTATCCTGGATTACGCCAAAGAGCCTGGGCCGAAATTGATCAAGTTGCTCTTCATCACAATTTACGGCAAATACAGCAGCTTTTGCGCCATCCTACCCAACTAATGGCAGTGGTGAAAGCGGATGCTTATGGCCATGGTGCTCTAACCGTTGCCCGCACAGCGATAGAGGCTGGTGCTGGGGGGTTATGTGTTGCTACTGTCTCAGAGGGCATTCAACTCAGGCAAGGGGGAATTAAGGCCACTATACTCTTGTTGGGAGCGACTAATACCCCAGAACAAGTCAAAGCGATCGCTCACTGGCAATTGGAACCAACTCTGTGTAATCCTCAACAAGCGTTAGTGTTTTCGGAAACCTTGAGTGGTCTAAACCAAAGCCTGCCAGTGCATCTGAAACTAGATACAGGAATGTCTCGCTTGGGAATGCCTTGGCAAGATGCCATCGAGTTTGTACGCTTAGTCCAACAATTACCTAACTTGGAAATAGCTAGTGTCTATTCCCATCTAGCCACTGCTGATAGTCCTGACCCCACAGTGATGAGACAGCAGCATCAAAGGTTTAAAAACGCGATCGCACAATTGCAGGCTGGTGGCATAACTCCACCCCGATTACACTTGGCAAATTCCGCTGCCACCTTAACCGACTCAGCATTGCACTACGATTGGGTGCGTGTCGGATTAGCCGTCTATGGTCTCTACCCAGCAGAGCATCTTCAAAAGGTTATTCACCTCAAGCCAGTGATGCAGGTAAAAGCGCGGATTACCCAAATTAAAACTATTCCCCCTGGCACTGGTATCAGCTATGGCCATCAATTTATTTCAAATCGACAGATGCGTCTAGCAGTAGTCGGTATTGGCTATGCTGACGGTGTTCCCCGAAATCTCTCCAATCGCATCAATGTCATCATCCGAGGGCAGCAAGTTCCTCAGATTGGCGCAATTACAATGGATCAGCTCATGCTCGATGTTAGTGATATTCCTAATATACAAGTTGGGGAAATTGTTACCTTAATTGGACAGGATGGGGAAGAGCAAATCTCAGCAGATGACTGGGCTATGGCTTTAGGCACCATTTCCTGGGAAATTATTTGTGGTTTTAAGCACCGACTACCCCGTGTAGTAGTCGGGTAAGCATTCAGCGGTCAGCGGTCAGCGGTCAGCGGTCAGCGGTCAGCCGTTAGCCGTCAGCCGTTAGCCGTCAGCGGTCAGCGGTCAGCGGTCAGCGGTCAGCGGTCAGCGGTCAGCGGTCAGCCGTTGGCCACGCTAAGGGAACAGCCGTCAGCTTATTTTATTCAAAAGCACCTCAAGTACCCTGGCCTACGGCCAATGGCTGATCGCTGTTCGGTGTAGCGTGCGCGTAGCGCGTAAGCTGATCGCTGATCGCTGATCGCTGATCGCTTACCAATTAACAATTTTAATGTTATTAAAATAAAATTTATCCATCTAATCCCTTTGCCATTAGGGAGTCAGAATGTGTTACCCTAAAAGGGTTTTGTAAACATCGCACATCCAGGGTTTCGGGTGTTTCTAAAGGGAAATCCACCTGGATGGAGGTTAAACCCGAATTAGGAGTTAAAAAATTATGCCTGTAGTTTCTTTAGCTGAAATGCTAGAGTCAGGGGTTCACTTTGGTCACCAGACTCGCCGATGGAACCCCAAGATGGATCCTTACATTTACACTGCTCGTAATGGTGTCCACATCATTGACTTGGTACAGACAGCTCAGCTGATGGAGGACGCTTATCACTATATCCGCACCTCATCAGAGCAGGGCAAAAGATTTCTGTTTGTGGGTACTAAGCGGCAAGCGGCTGGAATTATTGCCCAAGAGGCAAGCCGTTGTGGTGCCTACTATGTCAACCAGCGCTGGTTAGGCGGTATGCTCACCAACTGGGAAACAATTAAGACCAGGGTGGAGCGACTGAAAGATTTAGAGCGTCGGGAAACCAGTGGTGCCCTTGACTTACTGCCAAAAAAAGAAGGCTCCATGCTGCGTCGGGAACTAGGCAAGCTTCAGAAGTATCTAGGTGGCATCAAAATGATGCGTAAGGTACCCGACATTGTCATAATCATAGACCAAAAGCGGGAGTACAACGCTATTTTGGAATGTGAAAAGCTAAGTCTACCGATAGTATCACTATTAGATACAAACTGTGACCCTGATTTAGCCGATATTCCGATTCCAGCTAATGACGATGCGATCCGGTCGATTAAGCTAATCATAGGTAAACTGGCTGATGCCATTTACGAAGGCCGTCATGGTGAGCTAGACACCGCAGAGGAATACGAATACGAAGAATTTGAAGAGGCATTAGAGGAGTTCCCAGACGAGGAGGAAATTCAGGAAATTCAAGAGACTGAACAAAGTGAGGAAATTGAATCCGTAGATCAAGGAGATAACCAGGATACTGAGCAAGAATAGTTAGTTGTCTTCGAGCTTGAAGCCCTACGCTGAATTTACCCTTTGATAAAAATCAACTAGTTTTCAGCGTGGGCTGGGAAGCCCATACTCACTCTTATCGAGTAGTGTGGGAAGATATCACGGTGTAATCAGTTTCACTAACAGTAGGAACAAAAACAACATGGCGGAAATTACAGCAAAACTTGTCAAAGAGCTACGAGAAAAAACCGGCGCTGGCATGATGGATTGCAAAAAAGCTCTCGTAGAAAGCGACGGAGACATGACCAAAGCTATGGAATGGCTGCGGAAAAAAGGCATTACCTCAGCTGAGAAAAAATCCGGTCGTGTGGCAGCAGAAGGAATTATCGGCAGCTACATCCACACTGGTGGTCGAGTCGGTGTACTCGTAGAAATTAACTGCGAGACCGATTTTGTTGCCCGCCGCGACGAGTTCCAAGCCCTAGTCAAGAACGTCGCCATGCAAGTGGCAGCTTGCCCTAACGTTGAATACGTGAAGGTCGATGACATCCCTCAAGAGATTGTTCAAAAAGAAAAAGACATTGAAATGGGTAGGGATGACCTAGGCAAAAAGCCAGAAAATATCAAAGAGAAAATTGTTCAGGGTAGGATTGAAAAACGCCTTAAAGAACTCTCCTTGATGGATCAACCTTACATTCGTGATCAAAGCATCACAGTGGAAGAATTAGTCAAGCAATGTGTTGCCCAGTTGGGTGAAAACATCCAAGTGCGTCGCTTCACTCGCTACGTTTTGGGTGAAGGTATTGAAAAGGAAGAAAGCAACTTTGCTGAAGAAGTTGCTGCCCAGATGGGTTCTTAAACCGAAGCTTACCTTTGAGCTTCATCCTTGAGCTTGATCAACACGCTTCAGTGAATCTGGGAGTAAGCATTCAGCTATCAGCCGTCAGCCGTCAGCCGTCAGCCGTCAGTCGTCAGCCGTCAGCCGTCAGCTTATTTTATTCAAAAGCACATCAAGTAGCGATGCAGCGCGGTCTTGGGGAGGCAGTGCGGTCTTGGGGGTTCCCCCCATGAGCAACTGCCGTGGTTTCCCCCACTCGCGCTTTGCATCAAGACAGCGTGGCACAGGCTTCTAGCCTGTGACCCATAAGCTGATAGCTGATAGCTGATAGCTAATAGCTGATAGCTGATAGCTAATAGCTGATAGCTGAATGCTCACATCTGGGAGATAGGGAAGATCAGCTAGTTTAGCAGGAGCCTCACACCAAATCAAAGATTATGGTGTGAGAGGAATGCGCGGTTCCACCAGGGGGTTAAATGCCCCCGTATGGAACCAATCACAACGCTTTCACAGGCAAGTCGTCAGATGGCCCTGATCGCTCCAAGGGCAGACTTGACCTAACCAGGTGTTCAAGGCATTGTAAAGTTGGGAGTTTTTTTCACAGCATTTCTAGAGTATGAGTGGTATCAACTCCATGTGAGCATTATTGGTCTAACTGTGACAACCAGCTCAAGAAATCTTCCCAACTTTTTAACTCAAAAATAATATCTGTTAACCCTTCCAAATTTGACAAAGACAAACCTTGAACTACATTGTTTATTTCCTCGGTCTTTTCTGGGAATCGTTTTTTTAGCAGACGCATCACCAAAATCTGTGCCTCAGTAATGCGACCTTCAGCATTCACTTCCTGATAAAATCTGGTCTGTTTCCATTCAGTAAGTCCAAACATCGCTTCTAATTCCCTCCAAGGACGTTCAGGAAATTTATATACTAAGGCTTGTTCTATTAATTCTATCGCATTTCTTTGCTGTGCTACTGGTAGAGCCCTCGCACATCTTTCTAGTTGCTTTACTCTGTGTTGGACATTGGCTTGAGGTTCCACTACCAGCCGTACCAGTCCCAATCCGATTGAGTCTGAGGTGTCTGGAGTTTCATCAAGGTAAATTGAGCGCAGATATCCTGTTTGGACTTCGGCATCGTAACATCTGGGAATCCCTGTATCCAAGCTGCGCTTAGCCCAAAATACTACCGCTTGCCAGCCATGTCGCCAACGATTTTGTCCCAAGTAGACAAACACTTCTTGCATCAGGCGGTAGTACAAGTCTTCATCTTTCTGAAATTGGACTTCTACGAAATAAATAGGGTCGCCATCTCGTTTGGGGAGAAATACGCCGTCGGTGCGTTTGGCAAGTTCTTTGAGTTCGACGGCCTTAAAATTATAGTTTTGTGCCAGTTGAGAGTTTTCTTCCAGGAGTTCAAAGAAAGTACCAGGGAGGGTTTGGAACACTTTATAAAATAGGCGGTCAGTGCGCATTAGTCTGCATTGCGAGGAACTGGCATCTGAGCATCTGGGCTATCTGGCCAATATTATCATCGGAGGGTGTTATTTTTTGATATTATTTTTTTATAATCACAAAGGTGTACGCCCATATATAAAGTGCTCTTCTGATATTGACTCCGCCTCAGCAGTTGAACTATCAGTAAGTCTTGGGGAGTAATTTGGTGGGCAAAGGGAAAAGGGGGTATTTGATGAATCTATTGGTAAAGTTTCCCCTTGCCCACCCTACGAGTTCTGCGATCGCTTGACCTAACCAGGTGTTCAAGGCATTGTAAAGTTGGGAGTTTTTTTCACAGCATTTCTACAGTATGAGTGGGATCAAATCCATGTGAGCATTATTGGTCTACCTGTGACAACCAGCTCAACAAATCTTCCCAACTATTCAACTCAAAAATAATATCTGTTAACCCTTCCAAATTTGACAAAGACAAACCTTGAACTACATTGTTTATTTCCTCGGTCATTTCTGGGAATCGTTTTTTCAGCAGACGCATGACCAAAATCTGTGCCTCAGTGATGCGACCTTCTTGATGACCTTCTTGGTGACCTTCTTGGTGACCTTCTTGGTGACCTTCTTGGTGACCTTCAGCCTTAACTTCCCGATAAAATCTGGTCTGTTTCCATTCTGTGAGTCCAAACATCGCTTCTAATTCCCTCCAAGGACGTTCAGGAAATTTATATACTAAGGCTTGTTCTATTAATTCTATCGCATTTCTTTGCTGTGCTACTGGTAGAGCCCTCGCACATCTTTCTAGTTGTCGTACTCTGTGTTGGACATTGGCTTGAGGTTCCACTACCAGCCGTACCAGTCCCAATCCGATTGAGTCTGAGGTGTCTGGAGTTTCATCAAGGTAAAGTGAGTGCAGATATCCTGTTTGGACTTCGCCATCGTAACATCTGGGAATCCCTGTATCCAAGCTGCGCTTAGCCCAAAATACTACCGCTTGCCAGCCATGTCGCCAACGATTTTGTCCTAAGTAGACAAACACTTCTTGCATCAGGCGGTAGTACAAGTCTTCATCTTTCTGAAATTGGACTTCTACGAAATAAATGGGGTCACCGTCCCGTTTGGGGAGAAATACGCCGTCGGTGCGTTTGGCGAGTTCTTTGAGTTCGATGGCCTTAAATGTATAGTTTTGTGCCAGTTGAGTGTTGTCTCCCAGGAGTTCAAAGAGAGTGCCAGGGAGGGTTTGGAAGATTTTATAAAATAGGCTGTCAGTGCGCATTAGTTTGCATTGCGATGAACTGGCATCTGAGCATCTGGGCTATCTGGCCAATATTATCATCGGTTGGTGTTATTTTTTGATATTATTTTTTTATAATCACAAAAGTGTACGCCCATATCTCACGGGGTGACAAGTGAATTAAAAAGTAGGTAGGTTGTGGGGTGTAGGGTATAGGGTGTAGGGAAAAAAGAAGAGCAACACCTTGTTAGTAGAGAAAATTGAATTGGGTAATGGATGATTGAATCAGGGAGAGTGAGGCTTGATGAAACCCACATAGCAGTGATATGTACCTTCATTTTAACCACACCCCACACCCGGTCACCCTACACCCAGTCTCCTTTTTAACTTTGTTGTCACCTCTAGAGACTTTATGCTCATCTTTCCGCTAGAAAAGATGGGGGATGCCAACCATTAATTGTCCATCGAAACCGTGCTTCTACAACGAGGGGATTATTCATTTTAAGCGTAATGACTGTTACTCGTCCCACAGGGGTTAGTCCTTGAATTTTTGTGAAATCCACATTCCATGAGAAATGTTCATCCCAATTCTGAGTGCGGGGATTAAATAAGTGAACAGTTTGACTAGTTAAAGGGTCGAGGGCAACAGTTGTATCCGATTTAAATTGGTTGCAGGTATAGCAGGCGAGGCAAACATTTGAAAATATGCTCTTTCCCCCAATAGAGCTGTGGTAAAATGTGATCGTAAGTTAAAGGAATACCACTATTTGCTTCACTAGTTTGGCAATAGCAACAATAACGGCGATCTTGGCGATCGATCTCATTCTTCAAAGATATTGGAATATAGGCCATGAGGTTACACAATACTTTGAGGAACTGGGTAACCGCGCCATTTCAGGAGAGCCGCTGCATGAGCTTTGCGTAGCATAAAACGATCTGCTGAAATCTTAAGCTGCTCAAGTTCAATCTGTTCTGCATCTGTTAAAGAACGCTCTTGATTTTGAGCTAACAACCAGTAGTGACGCTCCATTTCTTCCGGTGTTTTTTTACTCTGGGCAATAGGCCACAAAGCTTGGTCTTCCAACCTATCTAAGGCAGCTAGATCTGCTTGAAATTCTTCAGGTACATCAGACCAATTGGGGGGACTACCAATTTGTAAAGCATGGAGCATGACAGCTTCAAGAGAGCGTTCAGTTGCTTGGGCAGTGTTGACCAAGCGCTGATAGAGGAAGTCAGGAATTTGCAGAGTAATGGTTGTTGAAATAGAATTCATGACGGCATCTCCTCAAAGCGCAGTCCGTTAAGAGTCTATTGTAGCTCAGGGGGTAGGGTGTTAGGCAGGGTGTAGGGTGTAGGATGTAGGGTGTAGGGAAAAAAGACCGAGCTTCGCGAAAGTTGGTAGGGATGCTTAAATCGGCTAATGTACGATTAAATCAGGTAAATGTTGGTTAATGAAGCCTTTTCTAGCTAATTTGTGTACATGCCTATTTTCACCACACCCCATACCCCACACCCCACACCCTACACCCTCCATCCTTGTGGGATAGCCAGGGGATTGTCTGGTGTGGTGGCTATGTTTCCTACTCCAAAAAGGCCAGAAATATGGCAATCATGTCATATAATGTAAATTTCCGATTATTATTTGAGGAAGGACTAGCAGACGTTGACCCAGAGTTATTAATCAGACTCCCATTCAATGAACTGATCTATATCAACAACTCTGGAAATGTGGAACGATTGATCAAGGAATTGGATGGGTCGAATCCAGAATTAGTCCCTCTCTTAGTTGATCAATGGGGAATAATTATCGATGGCAATAGTCGCCATGCCGCAGTTGAAGGATTAAATGCAGGTTCAGATGGCAACAAATTCCCAAGAGTCCCCGTAGAGATCAGGACTTTCTCCGACAACCTAGAACGACTAAGGCAACTCAAGTTACGAAATAGCTATAGCGTTTCTAGGATTTATGAGGTACGCTTCTCAACCTCAAAGTCCCCCTTGATAAGGGGGATTTAGGGGGATCTCTTTGTACCTCATGGCATAGAGAATTGCTATATCTTGTCTAGACCAAGATGCAGCAATACATAGAAGCTCAACTGATGCTGCAAATTGAGAAACAGGAAGTTGAGCGGAAAAAGAAAAGAAGAGAGGATACTGCGATCGCAAGACATGGCAGATCGATTGATCGAGTTGCAGCGACAGATGGTACTGGTAGAACTACCTTACTTATTGGCTTCAATGTCGTTGAGGCTATTCAAAAAGAGGAGAATGCTGATCTTGCCAAAAAGTGGTCAAAACTTCTGGAAGAAGGAACAAACAAGATGGCCTATGACATCTTATCAGTGCCTCCAGAAGATCGTGAGGCTGTTATAGATCAGCTTTATAACCCAGAAGGAAGGGCGATTGACCTTGGCCTTTAGGCCAAGCTACGCGAATGGTCACGCTACGCGAACGCAGGTTCAAGCCTTATCCCTCCCTCAGCTTGAAGCTTTGGGGGAAGCGTTGTTGGACTTTACGAAACCCGAGGATTTGGATGAATGGATGCGTTCACGTAGTGTTGCTGATAGCAAATCGAACTCGTAGGTAATGCTTTCGGTGTGATTGGCCTACGGCCACGCTACGCGATCAGCCCTACGGGCATAGCTCGGCTGACTGCACTACTTCTTAACCAAGATCAACTAAGTTAGCATACGCTTCTTTTTCATCCTGTTAGGCTAAGTGTTGATAGAAATAATATTAGCTAAAGCCCGCAGTGCATCATTAACTGATTTTTCATCTGGAAAAATTTCAGCCACATCGTCATCCAACTTAACAATGTTGCTAGTTTCCCTATATCTGTGAGCATATTTACCACGTATGCCTTTGCTAAAATCGTATTCATCTAGCCGATCCTGATCCTGTTGATTATTAATAGTAATTGTTATCCTCGTATGTCCTTTTCTCTGGTGATGTAGCCAAACGAGCACTCTTTAGCCTGATCGATTACTATTTACTTAAAGTCCGGTTTGCCGGATTATAATTATTTTAAATTATGGAAGTCATCAAGCTAGGAAAAAAAGGTCAACTCTCTCTTCCCAAAGCAATTCTCAATCGTCTAGGGTTGGAAGGTGAAACTATGCTACTGGTAGAAACTACTGCTGATGGTGGAATTCTACTGCGTCCTGCGGGAGTGTATCCGATTGAGATCTATACAGAGGAACGGATTGAGGAGTTTTTATCAGGCGATCGCTTAACTAACGAAGAAGCCGAACAGCTAATGGGTCAACTTAAAGATGCTGAGTAGGAAAGATACATGCGCGTGTTTCTGGATGCCAATGTAATCTTTGCAGCCGCTATTAGTCCTGATGGTCGCTGTAACGCTTTGTTTGAGTTAGCTTCTGCTGGGTATTGTGCTTTGCTAACATCGCCTCACGCCTTGGAAGAAACACGCCGTAACATTACAGCTAAGTATCCCGAAGCTTTGACACGATTGGAACGGGATTTAATCCCTAAACTAATTATTGTTGGAGAAGCACCGGTTTCACGAGTTAATTGGGCCATGGAGATGGGGCTACCTTTGAAAGATGCTCCTATTTTAGCGACAGCAGTAGAGAATAGGGCAGACCTTTTGGTAACGGGTGATAAGAAGCACTTTGGTTCGTTTTACGGTCAGATATTAGAGGGAGTAACGGTGGTAGATCCGGCAGAGGCGATCGCACTACTTCTCAACCAAGAAAAACTTTAGTGATTGCCCGACTACTTCTCAACCAAGATTAACGAGAGTGCGATCGCCTTTGGCGTGGCCTACGGCCAATCGCACAAGCGCGGAAGCTGAGGCCGTAGGCCACGCTTTGCGAACGCGTGACTCGCGTAGCGTGGCCTACGGCCAATCGCACTTGTGTACCAACAGTTTTTGGAGATGTCTATAGCGTTTCTCATAGCTATGAGGTACACATTATTTTTTCCCTCTTCCCTCTTCCGACTTCCCATATCCGCTGCTCCCGTCTTGATGCAGTCGCTCATGGGGGAAACCACGCCAGTTGCTCATGGTTTGTTCGCGAAGCGTCGGCTACGCCGAAGTTACCGTAAGACAGTTGAGCCTTAATCAATAAGTTTTACCCCTTTTCTGCATAGCCTAACAATCATAAAGGCTCAACTGTCTAAGGTTTCGTCTCCGGGGGGAACCCCCAAGACCGCACTGGCTCCCCAAGACCGCGCTGCATCGCTGCTCCGAAGTCCCTGCTCCCTAAAACCCAGAGATTTGTACCTCATGGGTATAAGACTTGCTATATTATAGTTGCGTGACATGGCAAATACCTTACTTTTTTATTCCAACAGAGTTGTACAAGGGGCTTCAATGAGTGCCTTTACCTCTCAACGAACTCGATTGTTTTCAGAAGTGGGGTTAATGTTCAATACAGTATTGATGGAAAATTCCCCTAGTACTTTCATAGAGTCGCTTTGGAATTGCTCAGATGCGCATTTGAGTTGCTGCAACTGATTAAAACTAAAGATGCTCAATCCACTCAGAGCCAGAATCAATCCAGTTACACAGCTAATTAATCGACAGCTATCATTTCGCCTTTTTTGCAGACTACGCCGCACAAACTCAGCTTCCACTTGGTTCAGCCAGTTATTCTCAGAATTCAGTACCTTTTTCAACAAATCCAGACGAGGGTTAGCATGCCAAAGAAACTTTGCCTGTTGCTGGCTTTTCCACTCCTGTGCTGCGGTCGTCAACCGCCGTTGTAGAAGTAAATTTTCCTCATCCTTTTGTTTCCACTCCAGCAGCTTTTGCCAACCCCGCACCAAAGCATCATGGGCTGGTTCGACATCAGGATTTCCCTCACTATCTTGTCCTTCTACTAATAACCGTGCTGTGCTAAAACGCTCAATTACTTCCTTAACTAAACTATTTTTATCGGGGGGATATTCCAATTCTGATAACGGTACCCGCCTACGGGCTAATTCACCCCCACCTAGTGCCACCATCCGCAGCATGACATGACGGATTACTTGGTCATAAGCGGGATTTTCTTGAACTAGCTTCTGATACTCTTTATCTGCCCTTTGAGTTAGCGATCGCATTACTCCCCCCAATTCCATATAATCGGCTTGAGTCAACGCCCGGTCAATAGTAATACCCCTGTATTGTGCCTCCCGTTGTCGCCTTAAGTATTTCAGATACAGTTCACTTAAGGCAAAAGACAGCAGGGGCAATGCTCCGGGCATATCCGCCACTTCATCAATTAATTTTTCTACTAAATCGTGGGGTTGAAAATACATTACCCGTGCTTGAGCCGGTTTTTCTATCGCTTCCCTTAGTTCCCCTCGTGTCATCGCCGGTACAATAAATCGTCCACTTTGCCAAAGATTTATCAGTACCGTGGTTCCCAATTGATTTATTACTTCCGGTGCCAACTTTAAGCCCACATCACAGATGTGGGGTTCAAAATCAGAACGTAGGCTTAATACTACCCGTAATTTATCCCCATGGGCATTTATGGCTGTGAGTATCTGTTGGAAAAACTCCTTACGCTCATCTAAGTTTCGACAGAGTGTAATAATTTCTTCGCTTTGGTCAATAAACAGTAATAACTTAGAGTTGGGGTTATTTTTCGCCCAAACATCAATGCTCATTGCCAGGTTCTGCTGTGGGTTTTGGGCTGCTACCTCTGGTAATTGGGTATTTTTCAAAGCATTATTTAACCCTTGTAAGGGCGTTTCACCAGGACGGATGGCTGGCAAAATACACCATTTCTCAGTATTATCTTGCCGTAGTTTGGGAATTAATCCGGCTTTTACCAAGCTAGATTTACCGGAACCAGAAGCACCCAACACCACTGTCAGGGGATGAGCTTTGACAAAATCTTCTAACTTTTCTACTAGTAATGTTCTACCGAAAAACAGTGAACTGTGTTTCTCGTCAAAGGAGTTTAAACCGCGATAGGGATTTTGTGATTGATCCAAAGGTGGTGCTGGTGGTAAATTAAGTTTATGTCCGGGAGAAAGAAAGATATATTCTCCCTTATCGTGCTTATTTAAACACCAAATACCAGGGGTTTGTCGCTGATGGTATTTTTTTGTGGGTATTTCGACTCGATTCCGTAAATGTAAATATAATTCTGTGGCTGTAATTACCCCATCTCCAGCCGGTTTACCATTTTTGGCAAGAGGATAGATATCTGCTGCCCCTTCTAGGGCTTCTAATAATGCACTAGCAAAAGGGGAATGATGGCCGACTTGACTGCGTTCGCTATCTAAATTAAAGTTATCTAAGGCTTTTTGATCAGAAGCTGAGGAAGTAATGATTTGCCAGGCTGGGTCAGTAATAAAACGGTCGTATCGTTCTTGGTGAATTACTTCTGGCGATGTGAGTAAATCCCTGGTACTCGACCAACGAAAAGCACCAGCAAAACAGCAGTCTAGGATACCCAAGAAATGACGACAGGGTAATTGACTTAAAGCGTCATGTAACTTGGTCATGGGCAGATAACTATTAGTATCCCCCAGTAAAGCATCTTGAGGAATTAAGTAACCAGCCGGGCCATCATCCCCATTGAGAGCAACTCCATGACCAGCAAAGTAAAATAATAAGCGGTCATTTTCAGTGACTTGTTCCGGTAAGGTTTTTTCTAAAAATTTCTTGAAGTTAGTGAGGCTGGCAAGTTCGTCTAAGCATTCCCAGACTTGATAGCCATGCTTTTTGTGGAGAATTTCAACTAGTTTTTTGGCATCGTTTACGGGGGTGTGCAGGGTGGAAATGCCGTTTGTGTAGTTATTGATGCCGACGATAAATGCGATATTTCGGGAGAACATATAGCAGTTGGCGATTTTATTAAGTGCCAAATTATGGGTTTTTATGGAATAGGAATACCCTCTTATTAAGGGCAGGGCTATTTCATTCTCGCCAAAAATAGATAGGGAGATGGGGACCCCTGACAAGGGTAGGTTTTTTACTTTGGAGATAGGTAATAGGTAATAGGTAATAGGTAATAGGTAATGGGTAATAGGTAATAGGTAATAGGTAATGGGGAATGGGTAATCGGTAATGGGGACCGGTCCCCTAACCCTGATAAGGGTAGGTTTTTTA
>NZ_JAAHIE010000171.1:0-13281 GCF_010671945.1 Moorena sp. SIO4E2 | reverse complement strand
TATTACCTCGATTAGCTGGGATTGCTTAGGTGGCATCAAACGGCAAACAGTTGTTGAATGCCACAGTACTCCTAAGTCAAATCCTAATTCAACCCCAGGGAACACTACTGGGACTATCACTAGGGAAAAAGGGAGACCAGAGTCTATGTGACTACCCAGAGTACTGTTTGAACAATCAATACTGGTGCCAATCAAATGGATCCGAAGACTCCACCTAACCATGGCGCTAGTCAATACAAGGTAAAACTAACTAAAGAAGGGGTTCTACCTAATGCATCAGAAAACGGTCGGTTTAGAAAAATCAGGGCAACCACCAGATTCCCTTGGCCAATACCCGACCCAGAAATCTTCCGAGGTTATTGAACACCTAATCGCGAACTGGTTGGATAAGACCCTATCAAATACACTATTACCAGAATTTAGTCAATCCTTCCAAATTCATAACTTTGATCTAGGTGATGAAATTATACCCTATCCTAGACGGGAGTTAAGCCAAAATTATGTTCAAAATGAACCAAATAAGTATTTTTACGTGGTCTGTTGCGGGCGGGTGCGGCTGCTAAGCTTTGATGGTGAAAAACAGCGGGACGTATCCGTACAGGTTCTTGAAGAGGGGGCAACCTTTGGGGCTGAGGAACTGTTGTGCAACCTATCTTATCCTTACCAAGCGATCGCAGCGAGTTCAGGACAGATTGCTCGGATGTCCTTAGCTGAACTGCAACCTTGGTTAGAACAGCTACCGGAGTGGCTCGAACACCTACAGCAACAAGCTCAGCACCGGCAACGCTTGATTTTCTTCAAGACCTTAACAGAATTGCGATCGCTTGACAGCATCACTCTACAGCAATTGTTGCCCTACCTGGTAGACACACGGATTTCCGCTGGGGAGTCCTTAGTTAAGTCTGGCCAAGTTGGTCGTTACTGGCTACGTAGTGGTCAGATTGAAAGGGGCGGAGTTCAACAGAATTGCCCACTAACTATTGCCATTGGCGAAAGTTGGGGCTATCCTCAGCCAGTACCGGAAGATTGGATTGCCCAAAGCGATTTATGGGTAACCTATCTCCCTCACGAACATTGGGAAACTGCCCAACTCCTGGCACCGGTGCTGGCAAAGTTGAGTCCACAGACGGGTCAAAGCTCTGAAAATGGACACCAGAAATCAGGGGCGACTAGCGCCATAGTTCACCAAATCCGTAATCAGCCGGGTCACAGAGTACCGCTAATTCCATCCAACCTCCCTACCAATGGAAATGCTGAAATACAAAGTAACTCGACCCAGGCTGAGTCTAAACTGATCCCATTTCCCGTACCGACGAAGCAGCGTTTTCTTCAGGGGTTGTGGCAACGCTATCCCTTCATTGAACAGCAATCGTCTTCAGATTGTGGCGCTGCTTGCTTGGCAATGATTGGACGCTACTGGGGCAAACGATTTAGCTTGAATTCCCTACGGAATCTGGCTGGAGTGGGGCGTTCTGGGTCATCCCTGAAAGGGTTAGCCAGAGCATCAGAAACCTTGGGATTTCAAGCTACTCCAGTTAGAGCGTCTTTAGCTCGCCTAGCGGATCGGAGTAACCCCTGGATTGCTCACTGGCAAGGTGATCATTATATAGTTGTCTATTCGGTCAAAGGGGAGAAGGTACTTGTTGCGGATCCAGCTGTGGGAAAGCGGACGCTTTCTCGACAACAATTTCTAGAGGGTTGGACAGGATATGCGCTGCTGTTGAATCCTACTCCCCAGCTAGCAGGGACTCCCAATCAAAAGATTTCTCTGAATCGCTTTTGGGGATTGCTATGGCCCCATCGCATAGTCCTGTTGCAAATTATCCTAGCTTCCCTACTGCTCCAGGTTTTTGGTCTGATTACCCCCCTGTTTACCCAAATCATTTTGGATCGGGTGGTGGTTAACAAAAGTGTTGTTACCCTCAATGTGTTTGCAATTGGTCTAGTCATCTTTGGCCTTTGGAGCATAGGCTTGAGTGTCACCAGACGCTACCTGCTGGATTACTTTTCCAATCGACTCAGTCTTACCTTTGTCAGTGGTTTTATTAAGCATACCCTCACACTACCCCTGAAGTTTTTTGAATCCCGCCAGGTGGGGGACATCCTGACCCGAGTCCAGGAAACTGGTAAAATTCAGGCGTTCCTGACTCAGCAAGCCATTGCTACTTGGCTGGATGTGGTAATGATGTTTGTCTATGTGGGGCTGATGCTCTACTACAACTGGCACCTAACCTTGCTGGTGCTGGCAACGATTGTACCGATTGCGATTTTGACCATAGTTGCCAGTCCATTTCTACGCCAAGTGTCCAGGGAAATCTTTAAAGAAGCGGCGGCACAAAACTCCCTGTTAGTAGAAATGATGTCGGGAGTAGCAACTGTCAAAGCAGCAGCGTCTGAACAAGAGGTGCGCTGGCGCTGGGAAGACCGCCTCACGGGTCAGTTGAATATGGTATTCAAAGGACAGAACTTGGCCAACGGCTTAGGGTCAGTCAGTGGCTTGATTAATAACCTCAGCGGCACGGCTTTACTGTGGTTCGGGGCAAGTCTGGTAATTCAGGAACAGCTCACCATTGGTCAGTTTGTGGCATTTAATATGCTCATTGGTCGGGTGATTAGCCCGATTTTGTCTTTGGTGGGACTTTGGGATGAGTTCCAGGAAATCTTGGTATCGGTGGAACGGCTCGATGATGTCTTGACCACCCAGCCAGAAGAGAATACCCAAAAACCCCTGATGCCATTGCCTGCGATCGCGGGGCATGTCCAGTTTGACAATGTCAGCTTTCGCTATAGTGAGGATGATGAACAATACACCCTTCAAAACATTTCCTTCGAGGTTGCCCCTGGAAAGACCATAGCCATTGTCGGACGCAGTGGCTCGGGCAAAAGTACCTTGGTCAAGCTGCTCCAAGGACTCTATCACCCAACTACAGGCCGTATTTTGATTGATAGCCACGACATCCGACATGTTTCTCCCCAGTCTTTGCGCTCTCAATTAGGTGTGGTACCTCAAGAATGCTTTTTGTTTTCAGGGACGATTTTAGAGAACATCACCTTATACAAACCTGAGTATAGCCTCGAACAAGGGGTAGAAGTTGCCAAATTGGCTGAAGCTCATGTGTTTATTCAAAACCTGCCCCTGGGATACAACACCAAGGTTGGGGAGCGAGGGTCTAACCTGTCTGGGGGACAACGGCAACGGATTGCGATCGCCCGAGCCTTGCTGGGTAACCCCAAGATTCTGATTCTCGATGAAGCGACTAGCTCCCTAGATACAGAATCCGAGCGACGTTTTCAACAAAATTTAGCTCGCATTAGTCGCGATCGCACTACCTTCATCATTGCCCACCGTCTTTCTACGGTGCGCAATGCCGACTCTATACTGGTCCTCGACCAAGGTCTGATCGCAGAGCGCGGTACCCACTCCGAACTCATGGCTGAGAAAGGTCTGTACTACCACCTAGCCCAGCAGCAGCTAGATCTTTAACCCTGGCATTTATCAAAGTTTGTAAATGTTTTTTGTAAAAAATCGCTCTCGGGGTGATCAGGGGTGATCAGTATATCCCCCACTGTCTTCAACATTGACTTTCACCAAGGTTCGTGTTCTCAGTTTAAATCAATAGACACAAAACTACCAGTGATTATGGGTGAACTACCATGAACAAACCACAACCATCTATCCCGTCTAGAGAGGGACTCCCTGAGGGACAAACCCCTCACCCTAATCTAACCTCAGCTGAGATTAGATCGATCTATGGGGGGACAGCGGTATCAGCACCACCACTCCCCCAATCAGCTAATCATGTTCAAAATCCGGTCACACCAACATCATCACTAGGGGCTACCAACACTGAAAACTGGTCAACAGCCCTACAAAATTTACTGGATCAGCCACCATCGGTACTGCCCCAGAGACTGCTTTTGGGAGGATTCGCCTTCTGTATGGTCTGTGGGGTTTGGGCAACCTTTGGGCAAATTGACGAAGTGGGTAAAGCCACAGGCAAGTTAGTGCCAAAAGGAGAAGTGTATAAAATTCATCCGATCCAATCCGGCAAGGTCGCCAAGATTGCGGTCAAAGAAGGGGAATCGGTTACCGCTGGGCAAGTCTTGGTGGAACTGGATAAAGAACTTGGCGCTACTGAAGTAGAGCGTTTGGAGCAACTGATCAATGCTGACCAAATCAAATTAATTCAGATGCAAGGGCTGATTGAAAACATCCACCAAGAAGCCCAAACCCGTCAGCAAATTGCCAAAGCGGACATTGACGCACAACAGGCCGCTATCGCTCAGGCACAGACTAAAGTAGCCGCCTTACGAGAACAACTGATCCAACATCAGCAGGCAAACGTCGCCAGTCAGGACAGACTAGAACGCCTAAAACGGCTCAAGGCGACTACCCAAGCACTGCTCCAGCAACGACAGGATGATGCATTTGCCCTTAAGGAACGCCTAGAGAATCTCAAACCCCTGTTAGCATCAGGGGCAATCTCAAAAGAACAAGTATTTCAAGCAGAACATAGCCTACGAGCGAGTCAGCGGGTGATTACCCAAACCCAACTGCAAGAAGCAGCCAGTAACCAAGACCAGATTTATCAAGCCCAGCAGAGTATACGCGATCGCAACAGCGCGATCACTCTGACTCACAGCGATCTCAACCAGACCTTAGCAGAAATCCAACGACTTCAGGCAGGTCTAACTCAGAAGCAAGCGGAAGTGCATCGGACTCAGCTAGAGACCAAGCAGAAACTTCAGCAGTTGGAGATCGAACTGACTCAACTAAATGCCAAAATTGCTGAAAACCGCAATCTGCTAACTAGTGCGAAAGCTAGGCTCAAACAAAAGTTTCTCTATGCACCGGTGGATGGAGTAGTTTCCTCCCTCAATGTTGCCAATATTGGTGAAGTCTTTCAACCCGGTCAAACCATTGCCGAAGTAGCGCCCCAAGATGCGCCCCTGGTGTTATCAGCTAGTTTACCTAATCAGGAGGCAGGCTTTATCAAAGAAGGAATGCCGGTGCAAATCAAGCTTGATGCCTATCCCTATCAGGAATACGGCATCATCAAAGGGAAAGTCACTTCCCTTTCTGCCGATGCCAAAACTGATCAACAACTTGGTTCGGTTTATGAGGTGGAAGTTTCCCTAAACCGTGACTACGTTACAGAAGACGATCAAATGATCCGATTCAAACCTGGTCAGACAGCCAAAGCTGACATCATTATCCGCCGCCGTCGGATTGTGGATTTCTTGTTAGATCCGATCCGACAGCTGCAAAAAGGTGGTGTCAATCTATAGCAGGACTAACGCAATTTAGCCATCGACATACTGCCTGTAGGGTAATGGGGGTGGTACTAAATCCAGGTCGATTAACCCTGATGGCACAACCAGTCAGGGAAGAGGAGTACAAGGGAGGAAAAGGGATTGACTGACAAGTCGTGGGCTTTGCCCAGTTAGGGAAATTTCTGCTCAGAGGTAGCATTGAGCACGGTCAGGGAAAAGCGGTTTGAATTACCTATGGATAAAGGATTTCACAGTCTTTTCACAAAATCTGATCCAAATGTTCACGAAATCTGATCAGAATTTTCATAAAGCTTTGTTCAAAATAGTCTTTACTGAGAGTGTTCCAAGTTTTAGAGGTTTGTCAGTCAACTAGGGGCAAGGGGGGAAGAATCTGGTGTTGTCCAAAATGGGGATGATTGATGGAGATTTAGAAGAAGAGAATCCTGATCTATCAATCGTTATTGATTGGTAAGAGATTATTCGAGATCACCCGATCACCCGATCACCCGATCAAGCCATCTTCGCAGGTTTCACAACTCAAATCAGATGGTTAGATCAGTACTCTAACTCTTCGCTTAATTGACCAACCAGAATCACTGACTATTGAAACTAGAGGTAGAGTTCAAGGGTAAATCCTGCAAATCCAATTCGTTGACCTTCAGATCAAAAAGAAATCATCATGAGTTACTCCATGCTTCGTCGTTCTAATCGCCCACTGGGCAAAACCCTAGATCCTGAAAAGATTAGTTTGATTGAAGAAGCAATTCGCGATCGCAAGTATTCCTGGGCTTGTGTTTTGATGCTGCGTTATTTGGGTCTTAACCCCTTAGAATACATACCGTCGCGAACCTACTGCCGATTGCGACGGGATAACGAGAAAATGGACTCACTCAATCCAGCTACAACCGACAGCCTTAAGCAGGATAGGGAAGATGCTCAGAAGTGCTTAAGGAACATTAAAGATCTCGACTATGCAAAGCCCCTTGACAGCAGAAGCCAACTAGTTCAAGGGGGCTCTAAAGAACAGTGGTTTAACAAAAAATTGCCAAAATTATACTCAAGTACTAGGAATATAAGGTGTTTCTAGGGACTGGTAATCTCACCGTAAGTATTCAGCTATCAGCCATCAGCCATCAGCCATCAGCTATCAGCTATCAGTCATCAGCTAATGCCCTACAGATGGTGCTACTTGAGATGCTTTTGAATAAGCGATGCAGAGGTGCGACCCGTGGCGAATTAAATTACGGGTCAAACGCACCATTACGGTCTTGGGGAGGCAGTGCGGTCTTGGGGAGGCAGCGCGGTCTTGGGGAGGCAGCGCGGTCTTGGGGAGGCAGCGCGGTCTTGGGGGTTTCCCCCATGAGCGACTGCCGTGCTTCCCCCCATGAGCAACTGCCGTGGTTTCCCCCACTCGCTATTGCATCAAGACAACAGGTAAGCATTGGAATAATGCTGAGTTACATCTGAATAAAACAGGTAAGCATTGCTTTAATCTCTGTTACTTCAGGATTAGGCTGACTGCTGACTGCTGACTGCTGAGTGCTGAATTCTGAATGCTTACACCTCACCAGGGCTGATAGCTCAATGCTGACAGTCCCCCAATCGCTGAATTTATAGCAGAAGTCAGAAGTCAGAAGTCAGAAGTCAGAAGTCAAACTCTTGCGCTTACTTAGGTTTGAGACTAATGTCGATGTCCTAACTGCCCTGGCGACTGCTATATTTTGTTTTTTATTAATTTTTTGATACTGCATAAATTAAATTGCATTAATACTCCCAAGTTATTTTTCCATAACTTGGGCATTTTTCATAACAATTTGTAACATTCAACTCTCCCTAAAACTTTACCGCCAAATTGGCTTGACAAGTGAGACAAATTAAATTAATAACGGTAGGATAAAAGTAACAACAACAAAACCATTGTTGTTAGCTACCTACCTAACTTAATCAAGGGTCGAACTAAAGTTTCCGCCAAATTGTCTTGACAAGTGAGACAAATTAAATTAAGAGCGGTAGGATGAAAATAACAACAACAAAAACCAAAGTTGTTGTTAGCTACCTACCTAACTTAATCAAGGCTCGAGCTAAATTTTCCGCCAAATTGGCGTGACAAGTGAGACAAATTAAATTAAGAACGGTAGGATAAAAGTAACAACAACAAAACCATTGTTGTTAGCTACCTACCTAACTTAATCAAGGCTCGAGCTAAAGTTTCCGCCAAATTGGCTTGACAAGTGAGACAAATTAAATTAAGAGCGGTAGGATGAAAATAACAACAACCAAGTTGTTTTTAGCTACCTAACTAATTTAATTAAAGTTTCCGCCAAATTGGCTTTACAAGTGAGACAAATTGAATAAGAAGCGGTATAATAAAACTAACAACAACCAAGTTGTTAAGTAAAACAAAACTAACAAAAGAGCAGACCAACCATGAATATTTCTGACCTAAATCACATCGAAGTTGTTAACGAAGAAACCAATATCCTTGGTGGATCCGGCCGGAAGTTCAACTTAAAAATTGACAAGGACGTTGACCTTCGTATCCGCGTCGATATCGATAAGTATGTTGACACAAGGGTAAGGGCCAAGGGCCGCCTAGCTAATGCTGAAGCCACTGCTGAGTTCAGGGGTCATAGCAAGAACTACGTCGTTGAAACTGAAAGTGACGCCTATGTCTATGGTGGTGGCGCTACTTCATTCTCTAACTCCGTCGTTGGAGTTGCTTAGGACTAAGGGAAATCCTGACCCTAGGGTGTATTGATTGCATCCAAAATCTGATTTAGGGGTGAAGCATTTATATCTATAAAATAACTCGGCGCGCCAATGCTTCCCCCTTTAATTAAGATCAATAGACAGACTAGACAAAGAATATCTGCTAGCTTCAGGAATTAGCAGGTAAATTTAGCTGTGTGGGCCTACATAAAAATCACCTTCTTTAGTTAAGTCTTTAGTTAAGGAAGGTGATAGTCATCAGTTTAGACATAGGTGCACAGAGAAGAGAATAATGATAATTAAGGATCTAGATTTTGCTCAAAAATCTACTCATAAAAACGGTATTTTTGGCGGTGCATCAGCGTCTGCTAATACTCTGACATTTGCTTCCAAGGATTTGGCATTAGCTGCAGCCGATGCAGATGCTAGGGGTAAGAGTGTTTCAGTCAACACTAGGACTAATACCAGAATAAATCCTAAGTTTGGGATTAGCACAACCAGAGCAAGGGCTGACGCTATTGCTATAACTCGCGGAGGAACTTCCCGTGCTGTGTCTGACAGTCGGTCTAGGTTTTCATATTACTCAAGCTAATTTTCAGAAATCCAGCTACAGCTCAATGGGGATATTCGGTAATAGGTAACGGGAAAGGGTTAAGAGGCGATGGGCTATGGTAAAAAAACGCTGGTCTATCGCCTAGCGCCTAGGGGAGATGAGGAGATGAGAGCTATGGATTTCAGCCTTTGATTTATCACGATAAACGGGTTTGAAAGGTCTTGTGGGTAAGTAATGAGAATACCCATTATCCTGATCACATCTTCATCACCTTTTATAATGTTTGGTGAGCGTAGGCTGATGGATGTCTAAATAATTACTAATCAATGATCAGACAAGTATCCGATTAGTGGAGCAGCGTTCTAGAGACAATTTATTGGCTAAGCTAATGACCATTTAATTGGCATAGTTTTTGAAATGAGCGATTTTTGTTGATAGTTAACAGTTGAGGCTTGGTAGAGGGAAGACCTGTCTGTGCAGCAGTAGAACAGTTAACGGTCAACACTCAACACTTAACACTCCACAAACCAGGTTCAACAGGTGCAGTTTAAGGGTAACACAAGGCTGATAGCCGATTAATAGCCATGGTTAATTTCAGCAGAACATTGACAATTCTTCCTCGTGTGAGTCTGATTAGAAAGAGTCTCGGAAAGAGTCTCACACAGAGGTTGACAAAGCCCATCACAGACAGCATCGAACAGAACCATAGTTTAACTACTAGTTCAACTGCGACTACAAACAATTTTTCAAACAATTTTTCCAGTATAATCAGAAACAATAGCCTCACTATCAATGGTAACGATCGTAGTAGGATAGTAACTAACGACTCACGAACAAATAGCACAAATAGCAGTTCATGGACTAATCGCTGGAGTTCAAGCAGTAGCGATCGCTTAACTAGAGGTATTTGATAGCACTGGTAATGGCATTGCTGATGCCACTTTGGTGAAATTCAATAACGATATTCTAGCTGTAGTCCAAGGAACCGTGGATGGACAGGGTGCAACCACCCTAACTAATGCTGATTTCATCACAGTATCTGATGCAATTTAAGCATAATATTGATAAGTATTCGGAATCACCCCATCCCTTACATTTGTTAACTCATCCGTTGCTCCATATATTGCCCCATTACCCGATCAGCTAAAATCTGAACAAGGAAAAGCTAAGCATGACTATTCTTTCTAGAGCATCCCTTGAACCACAGGAAATTACTGAGTTTCTGAAACGAGAAATCCAGCTAAAAGACGTCTCTGAGAAAATTTTGTATCAAAAAGTCATTAATCGAGCTGCTGTCGAAAGAAACCTAACCGTCACCGCCGAAGAAATTCAGGAAGAGGCAGATAAATTCCGTCACCAAAATCGCTTGGAGAAGGCTTCAGACACTCTAGCTTGGCTAGCCGATAATATGATTACTTCCGATGACTGGGAAGCCGGAATTCGCCAGCAATTGCTAGCTAAAAAGTTATCCAAATCTCTATTTGATAAAGACGTGGAAAAGTTTTTTGGTCAAAACCGACTAGATTTTGACCAAATCTTGCTCTATCAAATTATTGTAGCTAACGAGAAACTTTCCAAAGAACTCTTCTATCAAATTGAAGAAAAAGAAATTAGCTTTTATCAAGCCGCTCATATCTATGACATTGATGAGCAACGCCGACAGAAGTGCGGTTTTGAAGGGAAGCTTTACCGTTGGAATTTACGTCCAGATATAGCAGCGATTGTCTTTGGTGTACCTATTGGACAAGTGGTCAATCCGGTCAAAACTCCTCAGGGTTATCATATCTTGATGGTAGAAAGGTTTATCCCTGCTGAATTAACACCGGAAAGGTACGACGAGATATTGGATAGACTGTTTCAGGATTGGCTCAATCGTGAACTCAACTATATGCTTCATAGTGACACTATGGTTGATAAGGTTGAGAGTCAAACTGCGGAGGCGTTGGGTCAGTAGTGGAATGATTTAGGGTAATGGGTAATGGGTAAGTCAGCTATCAGTCGTCAGCTATCAGTCGTCAGCTATCAGCTATCAGCTATCAGCTATCAGCTATCAGCTATCAGCTCTCAGCTCTCAGCTCTCAGCTGATAGCTTACCCTTTAAAGTAGGTAAACCTCAATCAACAAAGCCATGGAGACATTAAATTATGATTCGCTCCGGGATAATCAGAAAATGGATAGTTTCACCAGATGGAAAGGTAGTAGTCCAAGCCGAAAGTAGGGCATTTGCATCTGGTGATCAAGTAAACACCAGTCAAGAGGTTACTGTGACCAGAGAGTCTGGCAGGAGTTATAGTAGAAGTTCCAGCTCTAGCTTTGCTTCTTCTACGGGAAAAAATAAGAGAGCAAAATCAGTAAAAAAATAAGGGAGCAAAATGCTCCCACTAGCGGTATTTTTGTCAACTAATGACTAATTATATCAAATCCGGTTGACTAATTATCATATTCCTGATCGGGGAATTAGTAATTGGTAATTTGGTAAGTATTAATGGGTAGTTAACGATTACTCATTACCGATTGCTTATGACCAACAATCCAGGAGTTGATAAGTGATTAACCGGACTTGATTATTAGTATGATTAATCCCTTAATAATTTTGACTTATCGGTAAAACTTTTAGTTTTTACTCGGTATCCAATGCTCAGTAAACCGAAGAAAAGTAAGCCTAGCAAGTTTGACGATTCAGGAGCTTTAACGGTTACCTTATTCGTTTTAGCTTCGACTAAGGTCAAATAAGTTGCTGTTTCGAAAGTGCGCTCATAATAACCCTGAACATCAGCCAGAGCAAATTCCTCTGTTCCTCCAAACAACTTAGTAAAGTCGTTATAAGCAAACACATTGTCACTGTGAGCAGACACAAGGAAATCATCATATCCTAGAGTCTCTAAATTACCAGAGAGAGCGAAGAAGTCGATGGGAGTACTCAAGTCATTGGTGTCATATAACTCGAAAACTACGGTGCCCTCGGCACTTGCACTTTCAGCAGGTGGATTGTCGATCATGGTGATTAGATCGAGAAAACCATTGAAATCGAAAGAAAAGGTTTCCCCTGCATCGACAAAGAAGTTGTAACCGATAAGTCCAGCAAAACTTTCCGCAATACCACGGTAGTTGCTTCCTTCACCCTCAGCGGTACTCAAAGATTTATTACGAGCTCGTTGTAGTGGATCGGGTGAATCAGGGTGAAAATTTGACTCCGCGTTCGCCTCAACAATCACCTCACCCCCAGTTGAAATCACAAAAGTGTCGGCTTCAGACATGGTAACCACTTCCAGAGGATCAGTACTAAAGTTTCTGAAGTCAAAGGATCCTTTAGACAAAGCGAAAGTAGCAGCCAAACTTGGTGCAGCAGCGAGAACGGAACCGGTTACTGTAGCGAACAGTAAGAATTTTTTAGCAATGGTTTTGTTCATTTTCATAATTTTCTGGGTGTTGTGGAATAAATTTCAAGCAGCGAAGTTTTTTTTAACTGCCTAAATTTGCGGTTCAATTTGGGAAATTTAAGGCACAATAATTGTTCTGATACTAGTGTTGTAATTGTTGTAATCAACAGTAAGCACAGATATTGATTGGTGCCAACACAAAATCCGGAAAATGATTATAAAGAATGGTAAAATTTTTACTTCATATCATTCTTTAGCCGGAAAAAATCCCTATTTATAGGTAAGTATTCAGATCAGGCAATGGCTGATAGCTGGTAAGCGTAGCATGCGCGTAGGGCGTTAGCTGACGGCTAAATACTTCCATTTATAGATTAAGAATAATCTAAAATTCGCTATTAATTATAAAGTCAGCGTAATTCTAAGTATAGATTATTTAAAGATTTTGTGAACTTAATTTACGGCAGTTAAATAATTTATCAAAAGCTTTGATTGGATGCTTAAACAGCTTTGAATAGCTTGTGTTTCATAATGGATAATAATTAATATGTAATCGTAAATCAACTAATAATTGCCAATTAAATTAAAAGATTACATGTCGGCTATAATCCTGAGATAGTCTGGATTTAGCCAATTAGTTTACGCAATTTATTAACCTAATTTTTATCCAACTTGGAGGGAATAATCAGGGATTTATTTTTCAGTAATTTAGTTCTCAGTAATTAAAACTATGCTCATGATTGTCTAGGTATAGTTGTGGAGCATAGCGACCTTAAACCTAGAGCTGGTAATGATTTTGGGACGCTTGTCTCCCCCCCAGAGCAATTACCGATTATAATAATTAGTCAACCGGAGATGATAAGCGCGTTTGTATTTGAGATGTAAACCTAGAAGGTCTTTTTTTATTGGAAAATAAAACTCCGGATCTCTTGCCCCTCTTGCCTGCCCCCCTTACTAAGGGGGGTTAGGGGGGATTCCTCTTGCCTTTTGCCTTTTTCTGCAATACGTGTGTTTACAACCTAGATCCAAACGCTATAGTATTATTTTATTCAGAGAAATTTGTGGGTTAGATCAAGCTCGGTTAATCCCGTCGTTTATCCTAAGACTATCAACGAATTAAGCTAGGGTACTTGAGCCGAGTTATGGATCATTTGATGGTGTTATGTTAAAATTAAGCATAATTTATATTTCAGCAATGGAAAACTTAAAGACAACTTAACTAGGAGTCCTGTTTCTAGTTTAAAGTGTCACGATTTTAAAAATCTAATCTCTGCTAATGCCACTAACTTTGAGAACGTCAGTAAGTGTAGGACAGTAAGTCGGTAAACCAAAGGTGGTTGGATTAACGGGGTTGTGATAAATAAAATA
>NZ_JAAHIE010000170.1:0-13309 GCF_010671945.1 Moorena sp. SIO4E2 | reverse complement strand
TCTGACCTGTGATTCTGTTCTTATAAGCAAGACCGAGATTGTTTTGAGTCATTGCCCATTGTTCGGGAAAAGCTTCACGGGTGCGTACTTCTAAAGCGGATTTGTAGCAAGCGATCGCATCTTCTAGATTTTGTGCTTTCTTTCCTTTGATTCGGTTACAGTAAGCAATACCGAGATTGTTTTGAGTCATTGCCCAATCAATAGGAAAAGCTTCACGGGTGCTTACTTCTAAAGCGGATTTGTAGCAAGCGATCGCATCTTCTAGATTTTGTGCTTTCTGACCTCTGATTCGGTTACAGTAAGCAATACCGAGATTGTTTTGAGTCATTGCCCATTGTTGGGGAAAAGCTTCACGGGTGCGTACTTTTAAAGCCAATTGCAAGCAAGCGATGGCATTTTCTAGGTTTTGTGCCTTCTGACCTGTGATTCTTTTTAAGTAAGCACTACCGAGATTGTTTTGAGTCATTGCCCATTGTTTGGGAAAAGCTTCGCGGGTGTAGACTTCTAAAGCCGATTGGTAGCAAGGGATGGCAATTTCTAGGTTTTGTGCCTTCTGACCTGTGATTCTTTCTGAGTAAGCAATACCGAGATTGTTTTGAGTCATTGCCCATTGTTGGGGAAAAGCTTGACGGGTGAAAACAGTTAGTGCCACTTCATAGCCAGTGATGGCAATTTCGATGTTGCTGGCTTGGTCACCCAAGGGGAATTGCTGAATTACAGTGCTGAAGTTAACAATACCTGCTGCTAAGTATTTCGCTTCATCTGCTTCTGCTTCCGCCAGTTGAATTGTTGCCCAAACCCGCCATAATTCTGCTAACTTCTGATTAAGTTTGTCTGTATTTGCTGCCAGTAATCGGTAAATTACCTGCTTATTACCCCTACTGTTTGCGGTTGCTTGTAGTACCTGCTTTAGAAAGTCAAGTTGGGCATCAGATGTATTGTCAGGCATTGCCATCAACTGCTATACAATAGCTATTAAAATATTATACTATTTGAATTTAAATGGAGCATTTATATTTGAGTTGTGAACATAATCTCTTAGGTAAAGGCAAGAGGCAAGAGGCAAGGTCAGCTATCAGCTTAAGCGCTACGCGAACAGCTATCAGCTATCAGTTATCATTTATCAGTTATCACCAAACGTTTGACTGCTGATAACTGACCACAATTCAACGATAAATGCTATACTATTTTATATATTTAAATCAAATTTATTGGAAATAAAATAAACTAGTAAAACCCATGACTATTGACCAAGAAATTTTTCAAACAGTTGTGATAATGCCAGAATCCCTGAAACAAGAACTGCTGCATTATGCCAAGTATCTGATGGAAAACTACTCCCAAGATGTTTCCCCAGAGCAGCATTCTGTCAAGAAACGTCGTTCAGGTATCTTAAAAGGAACCTTTGTTCTACCATTGCCTGATGATTTTGATGAACCATTAGAAGATTTTAAGGAATATATGTAATGACTTTTTTTCTGTTAGACACCCATACCTTTATCTGGTTATCTGAAAATGACCAAAATTTGCCAAAGAGACTAAGAGATATGATTGATGTCGCAGATAGCGTTTATCTTAGTATTGCTAGTCTCTGGGAAATTGCGATTAAATTGAATCTTGGTAAGTTATCACTGCAACGAAGTTATCAAACCATTGAATCTGAACTTCAATCATCAGATATTAGTTTACTACCTATTGCATTTATCGACACTCTGCAAATTTCTAATCTCCCCCTACATCATCGTGATCCATTTGATAGAATGTTGATTGCTCAAGCCATGAATAGATCCCTGGTTTTGATTAGTCGGGATAATAAATTTGATGCTTATCCAATTCAAAGGTTATGGGCTAGTTAACTGACTGATAAGGCTGTAAGCATTCAGCCGTTTACCATTTTTAAGAGCATTTTAGCGATTATTATACAGATAATCGCTTTTTTTTTTACTCCTAAAAATCCCCAAAAAAAATTTTTTAAAACCCTTGACAATTAAAATTATAATCATTACAATAATCAATGTAACAAGTTTAGTTTTTGACCTATGCCAGAAGAATTTACTCGGAACTTCAAGAAACAACCTGCTCAACAAACTCTCAAGGGTTCTCGTGAAGCAGTAATTTATAGCATGCAGATGCTTTATTCATTGGGCTATGCGGAGATTGCCGAGTGGACACCTCTGGAGCCTACTGATGTTCCAGGCGAAGTGATCACAACCATGACCAAGTATTGGTTGTTGCCATAACACCTTGTCTTGATGCAGTCGCTCATGGGGGAAACCCCCAAGACCGCGCTGCATCGCTAAATTTCTGGGGGGGTTTCCCCCCCGGGAGCCTTGGGTTTGGTCTGATAGCATAGGATCACATCCGAATGGTTTCGGGTATTCTTCTGACATGAATCATTGAACTAGCCGTGGATAGTATTTCTACGGCTATTTTTTTTTGCTTTTGGGATGTATATATAAAGGGAATCGGGAATTGGGAATCGGGAATCGGGAATTGGGAATTGGAAGAGTGTAGGGAGTGTGGGGAGTTTGGTGAGTGTGGTAATTCTCTTATTTAGCGTTATGTAAGCATTCAGCTTCGATGTAAGCTAACATTTCATAAAATTTTGAATCGTCCTGATATTTTCCAGCCAATTTTAACCAGGTATTTTCTTGAAATTATAATTCCTTTTGGAGTACCTTAAATACAGCTTTCTTTCCCTCTAAAGGTAATTGCTTTACTAACATGATGACTTGCTCAACTGTTATATCTAAGGTAGGCATACCGATGACGTCACTTTGTAAATTTATACTTGTTTTATTATAGTTTGACCCGGTGGTGCGTTACTGTTTCTTGATAAGCTATTACCAAAGATTCTAACGCTTCAGTTCCATTCTTAACCGCTTCTTCATAAGAATCGCCATGATTCCGCCATTTTTGTCCTGGTAAATCGGGAAAACCAACTAAAAAACAATTATCTTATTCTGACCATTGAATTATCATTTGATATTTAAGTTTGATCATCATTAAGATTACCCTCTACTTCATCAATAGCTTTTTGTACAGCGGTTTCTATTCTAATGAGATACACAGATTTTTTTCACTCTTGCCTCTTGCCTCTTGCCTCTTGCCTCTTCCCTGTTCCCTACTCCCTACTCCCTACTCCCTACTCCCTACTCCCTACTCCCTACTCCCTACTCCCTACTCCCGACTAATAGCTCAATTAATATAACTTTCCACTAAAGTCAAAATCGCTTGTTCTTGAAATCCATCCGCTAAATCTTTGAGCTTATTAGCAAAAGGCCGATAGTTTTCATGGAGATGTTCTATGAACATAGCGCGATCGCGAATCTTTCTCATACTGCCGAGCATGGCCAATTCGTAGAGTACTTCCATTTCCTCAGGGGGCGGCGGGATAATTGCTGCTGTCTGACTTGAGATAGTGCCATTTTTGCTCAAACCCATGTCATCAATTGGTTCATACACCCACTCAATCGGTAAATATTGCTCCAATAAAGCGAATAATTTATTCTGGTCAATGGGTTTGGACAGAAAAGCTTGACAGCCAATTATCTTACTCTTGTTATGATCCATATCCAGGAAGCTAGCTGAGACAGCAATGATGGGTATGTCTTTAATTTCAGGAATTTGTCGGATTTCGTTAACCGCTTCAAAGCCAGTTTTAACTGGCATGACTAAATCAGTCAAAATCAGGTCGGGGTGAAGTTCAGCCGCCATATATACTGCTTGTTCACCATCCTCGGCGGTGACGATATCAAAGCCGATCGGTGCGAGCATGTTGAGCAAAACTAAGCGATTTTCCAGTTGACCATCCACTACCAATATTTGGCATCGTTTACCCTTGTAGCCCTTAATTTTACCCACTATTTCCGGTTGAGCTTTGGTAACGGTTTTGACCACAGTAAAGGGGATCTCAAACCAGAAGGTAGACCCTTTACCGAATTCACTGGTTACCATCAGTTGACCCCCCATTAACTCCACCAGTTGTTTAGAAATGGCTAAGCCTAAGCCAGTGCGAGCAGAGCGCCGTTGGGTATCACCCACTTGTTCAAAGGGTTGGAAAATTGTTTCTAACTGTTCCGGGGACATGCCAACGCCGCTATCAATGACTTCAAAACGGATAACTGAAGTAGTCTGTTGTTGCTCAATTACAGCAAGTTTCGCCCCCCTAGCCCCGCAATTCTGCGGTGCGACCCGTGGCGAATTTAATTCCCCTACGGAAAGCGCACCGGTGGGGGAAATTGAGTTAAAGTCCCCCAGAATTGGGTGATTTAGGGGGCTTGCAGCTGTCTGTAGTGAGGTCAATTCATCTGAAAACGGCTGTAAACTAACTCGCAACGTTACTTGACCATGGTCAGTGAATTTAACAGCATTGCCCAAGAGATTAATCAAGATTTGTCGCAACCGTTTCTCGTCAGCTTGAATCCCATTGGGTAAATTCCCCACAGGGTCGTATTTGAACAAGATATCTTTTTCTAAGGCTCGCATGCGAATAATCGCTACCACACTTTCGATGAAAGTTTGAAAATGTAAGTCACTGGGGTAAAGTTCAATTTTGCGAGCTTCAATTTTAGATAGGTCTAAAATATCGTTGATCAGAGTCAACAAATGGTTGCCGCTTTCCTCAATAATACTTAAACCATCGATTTGCCTGGTGCCTAGGTACCCGTCTTGCTTGAGGATTTGAGAATAACCAAGAATGCCATTGAGAGGAGTATGCAATTCATGGCTCATATTGGAGAGGAATTCGCTTTTAGCTTGGTTAACCGCATCAGCTGCTTGTTTGGCTTGTGCTAATTCAGCAGTGCGTTCGGCAACTTTCTCTTCTAAATTGCTGTAAAGTTGAGCATTTTCTAGGTAAATAGCAGCTTGGGATGTGAGCAGATTTAAGACTTCTAATCTATCTGAAGTAAAGGCTCCAGTGGTGAGATTATTTTCTAGATAAAGTAAGCCAATTAGTTTACCTTGATGGATGATCGGAGTACACATCAGACTCCGGGGTTGCTGACTAATAAAATAGGGGTCAGCAGCTAAGATAGTCTCAACCGTGATATCATTGATAACTAAGGTTTCCGATTTCCGTTTAACATAATTAATCGCACTTTGGGGAATATCTGGGCTTTCTTCCACTGGCATAGATTCAACGAAAGCCAGTTGATTAGAAGTTTCCATAGCCTCGATCACTAACCGGTCACCTTTAACCAAAATTAGAGCGCATTTGTCAGCTCCAGCATTCTCCATCACCACTTGCATCAAAGTCGAGAGCAACTGATCTAGCTGGATTTGCCCAGATAGAGCTTGGGATGCTTTGATCACCGTAGCCAAGTCGAAAGTGGTTGAACCGTTAGTAGTGGTGGTATTAACTCCTTGAGTGGTGAGGTTGGTGATCGTCTCCCCGGTGCTGATATTGATAGTTTTCTCGGTAAGAATAGAACTGAGAAATTGGGGATAGCGAATTTCCAAATCCTCCACCTTAGCCAATGCGCCCCAGCGACTATAGCCATAGTAGGCACAACTCAGGTAGGCTTGGGCAATAGTTTCAAAACCCCACTCCAAGTAGAATTTAGCAGCCAGTTCATTAGCCAGGGCTTCCTCTTGGATGTATTGATTTTCCTTTGCGCCAGCAATGGCGCGCTCATAATACTCCATAGCCTCAAGCTTTTGACCCAAAACACGATAGCGTTCGGCTTCTACTAAATAAAATTTGTGCAAATAATTCATCGGGGCATGGTCTGCCCATTTTTTTATTTTGTCTTGATTGTGGGCTATCTTATCTAAACTTTGTTTTTGTTGAGCGTGATTCTGTTGAGGATAGAGAGCTAAGCGAGTTAGAGAATCGTACCAATAGAAAACTGCAAAAACGAAAACGGCTGGTGCTCCATCTAAATAATTTTCGGCAATGGTGGCATGTTGCCAAGCTTGCCGATAATCCTGAAATAGATAACAGAGGAATAATTTATTCAGGTGTAGGGTGTAAATTGCCCTGAGGTTATTGAACTCCTGATGGAGTGGGAGCATGATCTGTTCGTCGTAGACTTCACCCCTTAAACAACAATAATTTTCAGCCTGTCCTAGCAAGTTTAAGACCAATTGCCAGGTGATGGCCGTAAACTGACGTGGCATCTCTTGCTTGAGTTGATCAATCCCTTGATGATATTTGGCACAGGTCTGGTCAAGCTCAGCCAGCTCCAAGCCGAGCCAAAAGGAATGTTCTAAGTAGAACATTGCACAGAAGGCAGATTGGTCAAAATCTCCAGTTTCTACCCCTACAGAGTAAGCTTCTAGCAAAGGGGTTAATGTTTCTTTCAGATGCACTTTCCAGGGCTTTGTTCCGAAATTGACCAGCAACATTACTCCAGATTTAAGCTGTTTCGCATTGAACCGTGCTAATAACTTCAGAGCCAGTTGACCGAATCGATTGTTGCCATCCATATCTCCACAAAGCTGCCAGAGAATGACTGCGTAACCTGCATAGGACACAGCAGACAAAGGACAATTGCCATTTTGGAGGGAGAGATTGACCTGTTTCAAAACGACTAACGGAAACAGTAGAGGATTGGTCCTATAAGCAACTGGCATCAGTCGCCAGAGGATACTCATCGCCGCTAGTTTTTCGGGTGCGGTCATCACCGGCAAATCAATTAAGTCCTCAATCTCTTTACCTTCTAAACCTGACTGTGTCTGGTGTAGTGCCAGCCCAATCTCTTCTGGACTGGGCTGTTGGGGCAGTTCTATCCCCAATAACTTCAGGACTTGGAGCCCGGTGGTAATGGCTTGCTCACCGTGGCTTTGAGCTTTATAGGCTTCAATCGAGACTTCATACGCTGTGATTTTGTCCAGTAGTGTTTTCCCTTGTGCCAACACCACCTGGACCATTTGCTCCATCTGCTCAAAGTCTGTATTGAGGTATGCCACCTCGGCGGCAGCTTGAGATAGGGCTAGGCTTAGGTCATACTGACGTTGCCAGCTATTTTTCCCCAGCAGTTCCAGACCTACTGTTAAATATCTCAGAGCAGCCCCATAGGCCGTCGCCGCCTTCGCTTTTTCTCCAGCAATACGATTTAATTGAGCTAATTCATCTCGCTGAGCTTGATCGGTGATTAACTCCACACCATAATTCAACTGGTTGACAATATCAAAAATCTTCTCTTCTCGTTTTGCTGTCGGGATATTTTTCAACAGCAGTTGCCCAATGGTTAGGTGGGTTAACTGTTTCTGGTCTTCCGGAATCAGAAAATAAGCCGCTTGCTGCACTCGGTCATGTAAAAACTTGTAACTTGGGGATTGGTGTTCGCGTAGCGTGGCCAATTGCTGATTGCTGATTGCTGATTGCTGATTGCTGATTGCTGATTGCTGATTGCTGATTGCTGATTGCTGATTGCTGATTGCTGATTGCTGATTGCTGATTGCTGATTGCTGATTGCTGATTGCTGATTGGGATAATTTGGCCTCAGTGCTTGATGGTGAATTACTATTAACGGTGAAGAACTTGTAAATTTCAGTGGTGGGTAACACCAACCCTTCTTGCAGGGATTTCCATAAATAATTCGCCGTATCGATTGGGGATTTATCATGAATAATCGCCAGGGTATCCAAATCAAATTGGTGGCCAATACAAGCCGCTACTTTCAAGACATCCTGAGTTTCTTTTGGCAACTTCTGTAACTGAAGTGCCATAAATTCTACCACATCATCCGTGAGGGCCAAGGGTCTAATTTGAGCAATATCACACTGCCAATACCCTTGATCAAAATTAAAGGTGATTAATCGGTCGTGATGGAGGGATTTCAGGAATTGGGTAGCAAAAAACGGATTTCCTTTAGTTTTCTGAGCGACTAGTTCGGTCAGGGGTTCGGCCAGTTCTATCCCACAAGTCAGGGTATCGGCAATCAGATGGTTTAAGTCGGATTTACTCAGGGGGTCGAGGGTAATTGTATTGAGTGAAACGCCAACGTTGGCCATCTCGGACAACGTGAGCATCAATGGATGAGTAGGATTTACCTCATTATCTCGATAAGCACCAATTAGCAGTAGATAGGAGGTATTAGTTTCTGCCATCAACACTTGCAGCAACTTCAGGGAAGCCGAATCTGCCCACTGCCAGTCATCGAGGAAAATCACTAGGGGATGTTCCTTAGTGGTGAAAACTTGGATAAATTTACTAAAGAGCAAATTAAACCGATTTTGGGCCGCCGTACCGGAAAGTTCGGGAGCAGGAGGCTGTTTGCCGATAATCCCTTCTAATTCTGGAATCAAATCCACCATCACTTGACCATTCTCACCCAAAGCAGACAGAATTTGTGCTTTCCACTGCATAAGTTGGCTATCAGTTTCCGTGAGTAATTGCTCCATCAAGTCCCGGAGTGCTTGGACGATGGCACTAAAGGGAATATTACGCTGGAACTGGTCAAACTTACCTTGGATGAAGTAACCCCGCTGCCGCACAATTGGTTTTTGGACTTCATTGACCACAGCGGTTTTACCAATCCCGGAAAAGCCAGCTACCAGAATCATTTCTGTAGATCCTTCACTGACTAGCTCAAAGGCGACCAGTAAGGTATTTACTTCGGCTTGACGCCCGTAGAGTTTTTCCGGAATTACGAAGCGATCGGACCTAGGAGCCGCTACGCGATCGCAAATATCTCGACTGCCCAACTTAATGTCAGCGATCGCGCCAAATCTTTGCAAGTGATAGGAACACTGTTCTAGGTCATACTTGAGTCCCAAAGCACTCTGATAACGGTCTTCAGCATTTTTAGCCATCAGTTTACTGATAATTTGGGACAGGAGTGGGGGAATAGCGGGGTTCAGCTGGTGTGGAGCTAATGGTTGTTTAGCAATATGACAGTGAACCAACTCCATCGGGTCAGTAGTGCTAAAAGGTAACTCTGTGGTGAGCAGCTTGTAGAAGGTTACCCCAGTAGCATAAAAGTCACTGCGGTAGTCAATTCCCCGATTCATCCGTCCAGTTTGTTCCGGAGACAGGTAAGCCAGGGTACCTTCGAGGCAGTTAGGACTAGTCAGGATTTGGCTTTCTTTCGGGAGTAGGGAGGCAATACTGAAGTCAATGAATTTGACTTGACTGGTGGTGGGATTAATCAGGATATTCCTAGGCTTGATGTCTTTGTGGATCACTCGGTGGCGATAGAGTTCATCCAGGATGGAGGCGATTTGAATCGCGATGTGGAGAAATTCCTGAAGTGACTGCTCACGGATCATACCGGGATGCTCTAGCTGATCCGTTATCCGTCTTTGGTGCAAGCTATCAGTGGTATACTCTTCCAGGGAGATGCCACCAAAGTCTTCCATCACCAATACCAAGGTATTGTGGTAGGACTCCAAGCTATAGATTTGGATAATTCCGGGATGGTCAAGATTTTTGGCAATAGTGTACTGATTGCGGAACTGGACAAGTTCCTGGAAGCTGGGATAGGGATTATTCAGCAGTTTGAGTACTACTGGTGTGTGGTCTGAGTTCCTAGTGCCACGATAAACTAGGGTTCTCGACCCATGGTAGACCAGGTCAGTGATGCAATAGCCTTTAATGTTGGGAGCAGTTGTGTTCATGGGTGACATACCTACGTGAGGGTATAGGGCATCTGGACCAATTCAAGCGGACTCACTTTATAGATTTCCCGTTTCCGCCAGACTAGGTAACATTGAGCCAGGCACTCAGCAGCTAGGTGCCATGGAATGCTATCGGATCAAGAAAGCTAAACTAAGGAAAATTACCCAAGTGAAGCTAGCGGGGAATCTCAACCATGCTCAAACCCAAATTAACCTTAATTGCTTTCCTATCAACTACTGGAATTGCCAGTGCTGTTTTGTTGGGTTCAGTTAGTCCAGCTGAATCTTGTATGTACAAGAAGTCCATTAACTACATAAGATCTGAGCAAGTGAATTGGTTACGCTCTCCTTGGGCAGCGGTTATTACCTTGCCAGGACTAGCTATGGCAGCAGCTTTGTACCTGGGTAATCGCTATTACTTAAGCGATCGCCAGTGAGCTTGTAAGCATATGCGCTACAGATGGTGCTACTTGAGGTGCCCTCAGCCCTCAGCCCTCAGCCCTCAGCCCTCAGCCCTCAGCGGTCAGTGGTCAGCCATTCGTGTAGCGTCAGTATTGGCCTTTGGCTGATAGCTGATAGCTGATAGCTGAATGCTGATAGCTGATAGCTGATAGCTGAATGCTGAATGCTGAATGCTGATAGCTGATAGCTGATAGCTGAATGCTGAATGCTGAATGCTGAATGCTGAATGCTTACAAAAAAATTGATTAAAATAGTATAAAATATACTAGTCCTAAATCAGTGGAGAAATCACTATGATTCAACAGGAAGAGGAAGTAACTTATACCCAAAAGACAGAGCGCATCCAAGCCTTTACCCAACTGATTAAGTCAGTGGCTCCACTGATTTGGACTGTAGTAATTATTATTGTATTCATTCCCTTAGTCAGCAAACTTATAATCCCCCATTCGACCAATCCTGCTCAAATTACCCCCTCGACTGAACCAACAGTTGTTATTGAACCTCGTCCCGACTTTAGTAAAGTTAATCAAGCGGTTGCTGATGCCGTTAAAGCATCTCACGCCAGTGCTGAAGGGTTTGCGGCCCAGGAGTTAGATGTTTGGGAAGCAGAGTTAATCCCCCGTGTGGATAGTTTTTTGGATTGGTATTTTGATTATTTCAATCAGAAAAAGATGGAGCTTTCAGTTCCTTTTATGTGGGGAAAGTATGCTATCATGCATCAAATCAATACCAAGCTACCCTCTGGCAAGGAAGCGATTGACGCCAAACTTACCGAGACGTTCCAAAAAGAATTTTCTAAACGAGTACTGGTTCCTCAAAATGCTCAAATGAGGATGGAACTAATCACGAATGATACGATTGAATTATATATGGCTGAGTTGGGCAACAATCTTAGTGACATCCAAAGCCAATATCAAATTCCTCAAGGTCAGTGGGATAGATATATTAACGAAATTTCAACGACAATTAATGATACAGAAGGAAACCTATCCAATATTTCCCTGAAATTGTTAATTGGTGGTAGTGGTTACTTGGTCGCTAAACCTATCCTAGTTTCCATGGGAGGAAAAGTAGCGAGTAAAGTTAGCACCAAACTAGCTGGGAAAGCTGCTAGCAAAATGGCCGCAAAAACCGGTGGTTTAGTGGCAACGGAGTTAGGAGCAAGTATAATTGATCCCCTGGCTGGTATCGGTTTATTAATTTGGGATGTTTGGGATTACCGCCACACCCTTAAAATCGAGAAACCTATTTTACGCAGCAATATATTAGGATACTTAAAACAGGTCAAAAAATCTTTGTTGAACAATCCTGAAACTGGGATTATGACAGCAATTTATCAGTTAGAAGATGGAATTTTACAGTCAGTTGAATCGTAAGCAGTCAGCGGTCAGCAGTCAGGGGTCAGGGGTCAGCTGTCAGCTGAATGCTTACGCAGATGTTAAGCTGCTAATACGGTTTCTTTACTTCTAATCCCTTCCTCTGCGTACTCCTGTAGAACAGGCTCATAAATTTCAGGAATACTGGGATATTTCAGACCTGTAAGATTCAGGGAACCTTCCAATAATCTTCTAGCAATCATTGCAGCGGTCTTGGAAGTCAGTTGTGAACAGATGGAGTAATGGTCACCCTGTTTAGCAGAAGGATTGGTTATAGAAATGATGCGTTCTTTTTTGTCGGGGTATTGCACGAGCATGTCGTAATACATGATAATTTGATCCACTTCTGTATCCCCTGGCTGATAAACCCCCAGTTTCTGAACCAGTAAGTCAGAGATTACATCACAATAGGAGGGCGAATCTTTGGGGGGAATAATCGGCTTATCGTCAAACAGACCCAGCCATTGATAGCGCATGATAAGATCATGGGAAACTGCTATACCCAATTTCTGAGCAACCAACGCTTTAGCATCACCATTTGTGCTGCCACACAGTTCTAGGACAATTTCCTGATAAGTTTTCTGAAGCAGCTCAGGGCGATATTGTGTATCTGAGAAGCCAAGATCAATCAATCCCTGTAAGGTCTCTCCCCAACCGGGGTATCTTAATGTTCCATGATAGAAGTTTCTAACATTATCAATACCGTAAACCTTAGGGTATAGATAAGCTCCAGAATCTGAATTTGGACGAGATTCAAATGTCCCTATATTGGGAACTTCAACCGTTCTAGTTTCTAAATAAACTTTGTCTCCTGGAATTAGGGGTATCTGCGAGTCCTTGATCCAGTCTCCAGAGCCATCTTTGATCTTAACCGAAGCAAAAAGGGATTTTTTAGGAGCCCAAAAGCACTTATAACCAAACGGATTAATATTAGGATTACAGGGTAGTACACCAACATGATACCAGAGATCGATAATCTCTCCGCCCTTAGCATGCACATCGTCAATCAGCTTTTTACCGATCATGCTGCCATATCCAGGATCTGTGCCAGCCTCTGTCACAATGGCAATGCCTTTTTCTTTTGCCTGTTGATCCAATTGTTCGAATTCTTGCTGAGTCTTGAACAAGTAGCCGATATGGCAGGTCATGATCAATGACACACTATGTTCCAGACAGTATTTTGTCACAAGGGGCTGATAGGGACCGGGTAAAAAGCTGATGACAATACTACTTTCTTTAATCAATTGATCAAGAGCCTGATTTTCGGGATTTGACCGATCAATCTCAATCGGAGAGAAACTGCGGCTTGAATGCTGATTGACAATTTCTTCTGCAGTCATCTTATTCCTAGAGGCTACAGTAATGTGATAGCCTCGTTCATTCAGATAGTCGCACAGAGGAGCAACTGACACACCCGAACCTAATAACAAAATGTTTTTCATCTAAATATCCTCATACATTATCAACAATTAATTCAGGGATTACTACTGTATTAGGAAGATTCAATAACATTAGCACTATATCGGCTATAGTTTCTGGTTGAATCATCTTTTCTGGGGATAAAGAAGAAGAGTCCTTGCCCATATTTGTGTTAACCCATCCTGGGCAAAGGGCGGTTACTCTTACACCATCTTCTTTAGCGGCATGGAACATGGCATGTGATGCCGCTAAAAATCCAAACTTACTGATAGAATAGCCAACTTTACTGTCTTCAATGTATTTAGCACCGTTGGAAACAATGTTAATAATCCGGCCTTCACTGCTCTGACGTAAATACGGTAAGCTGTTCGGCATTTAAATTGGTATAATAAAAATTAATAAATAACCCAATAATAGGAAATATGCCAGCAAAAAATTATCTGACACAAGAGCAAAAAACAATACTTCAAAAAGCCTTAAAAATA